>JAGVUU010000099.1:2508-12549 GCA_019136105.1 Gammaproteobacteria bacterium | reverse complement strand
CGGCATCGGCCGCGAGGTGCGGGCGAAGCGCAAGGACGGCAGCCTGTTCCCGTGCGACCTCGCCGTGGGCCAGGTGCAGGGCGTCGAGCCGCCGCGCTTCATCGGCTTCATCCGTGACATCACCGCGCGCAAGGAATCCGAAGAGCAGTTGCGCCGCAGCGAGGCGGAGCTGCGCCTCGCGCAGGAGCTCGCGAACCTCGGCAACTACGTGATGCATGTGACGGACGACTCGCGCGACTACTTCTCGCCGCAGCTGCACCGCATCCTCGGGGTGCGGCCGGGCGACGAGCGGGTCGCACGCACGGAGTTCCTCGGCAAGTGGGTCCACCCGAGCGACCGCAAGCGTGTCGCCCTGGAATTCGAGCGCATGGATGCCGGCAAGTCGGCGCTCGACATCGAGTACCAGGTGGTGCTGCGCGACGGCACGGTGAAGCACCTGCACCACCTCGCGCAGGCGGTGTTCGGCCCGGACGGGCGGGTGCAGAAGTACGTCGGCACCATCCACGACATCACCGACCGGCGCCGCGCCGAGGACGAGGCGCGCGTGCTGCAGGAGCGGCTCACGCACTTCAGCCGCCTCTCGACCATGGGCGAGATGGCCGCGGGCCTCGCGCACGAGATCAACCAGCCGCTGTCGGCGATCGCGACCTACGCGCAGGCCTGCCAGCGCCTGATCCGCCAGCCCGAACCCGACATCGGGGACGTCACGTCGGCGCTCGAGCAGATCAACGCCCAGGCGCTGCGCGCCGGCGAGGTGATCCGCCGCCTCCGCAATTTCGTGAAGAACCGCGAGGTGAAGCGCGAGCCGGTCAACTGCGCCCGCCTGCTCGAGGACCTGCGCATGCTCGCCGAGACCGACGCGCGCCTGCACAACATCCGCCTGCGCCTCGACTGCCAGGAGCCGCTGCCCACGGTCTATGCCGACCCGATCCAGCTGCAGCAGGTCGTGCTGAACCTCGTGCGCAACGCGATCGACGCGATGGCGGACGCACCCGAGGACCGCCGCGAGGTGGTGCTCATGACCCGCGAGGCGGCGGACGGCGAGGTCGAGGTGACGGTCGCCGACCATGGCACGGGCCTCGCGCCCGAGGCCACCGAGCACCTGTTCAACCCTTTCTTCACGACCAAGGCCAGCGGCACGGGGCTCGGCCTCGCGATCAGCCGGTCCATCGTGCGCGCCCATGGCGGGCGCCTGTGGCACACTCCCAACGATGGCTGCGGCGTACGGTTTCACTTCACGCTGCCGGTGTCGCCGGCGGTGACGACGGGAGAATGACGCGTGATAAAAGAACAGAAGCCCACGGTGTTCGTGGTTGACGACGACGCGGCGGTGCGCGACTCGCTGCGATTGCTGCTCAAGTCCGTGGGACTGCCCGTCGAGGTGTTCGAATCGGCACAGGACTTCCTCGACGCCGAGCGCGACGACCGCCCCGGTTGCCTGGTGCTCGACATCCGCATGCCCGGCATGAGCGGCCTCGAGCTGCAGGTCAAGCTGAACCTCGAGCTGCAGGTCAAGCTGAACGAGCGTCACTCGATCCTGCCGATCATCTTCATCACCGGCCACGGCGACGTGCCGATGGCGGTCGAGGCGATGCAGGCCGGCGCGGTGGATTTCATCCAGAAGCCGTTCCGCGACCAGGACCTGCTCGACCGCATCAACCAGGCGCTCGAGAAGGACGCCGGCAGCCGCCGCATGCTCGCCGAGCGCAACATGATCCGCAAAAGGCTCGAGTCGCTCACGCCGCGCGAGCGCGAGGTGCTCGACCTCGTGGTGGCCGGCAAGGCCAACAAGGTGATCGCCGGCGACCTCAACCTGAGCCAGCGCACCGTCGAGATTCATCGCGCCCGCGTGATGGAAAAGATGGAGGCACACTCGCTCGCGCACCTGGTGCGGATGGTGCTCGAGGTGGAGCGTCCCGAGGAGCAGTAATACTGCGATGCAGCACGATCCGCGGGGATCGCTGCAGTTCGCATTGTTTAGGTATAAGCCCCAATTCTCCGGCTTTTGGGCGCCGGGAACACTGCGTCGCAGCGACCACGGACCGCGGCGCAGTTCACCGCAATCGATCCTCCCTGCGGCCTGCACTGAACTGGCTTGGCCTGTGGTCGCGCCAAACCTATGCCCAAGACGCCCGCAATGCAGGATGCTCCCCCCGTGGTCGGGGTCATCGATCCCGATCCGGTGGCCCGGAGCGGGCTCCGCACGCTATTGCACGGCCTGGGCGTCGACGTCTCCACGTTCGACAGCGCCGAGAGCTACCTGCTCGCGGCGAACGGCCGCCACGTCGCCTGCCTGATCGTCGACCTGCTGCTGCCCGGCATGTCGGGCCTCGAGCTGCTGCGCCGCCTGCGCAGCGCCGGCAACGACGTGCCAGTGATCCTGCTGGCCGACGAATCGGACGTGCCGACAGCGGTGGCGGCGATGCGCGAAGGCGCCACCGACTTCATCGAAAAGCCCTACGTGGACGTGGCCGTGCTCAAGCAGGTGCAGAAGCTGCTGCACAATCCGCCCGCCCACGCCTGAGCGGGCCGGCCGCAAGAGTTCCCCATGAGTGGCCTCGAGAGCTGGCGCGAGGAAAAGCAGTCCGCGTGGCTCTATCGCGAGCTCGCGGCCTGCGAGCCCGACCCCCGCATCGCTGACCTGTTCCGGGCCCTGGCCAGCGCGGCCGATCGCCAGTCCGCGTCCTGGCAACCCGAATCGGGATCGCTGCCATCGCTCGAGCCCTCGGTCCGCGCACGGATCGCCGTGCGCCTCGCGCGCATGCTCGGGCCGCGGCGCGTGCGGCACATGCTCGCGGCGCTGAAGGTGCGTGGACTCTCGGTCTACGACTCGCATGCGGCGACCGGCCACGCCATGCCCACATCCGTCACGCAGATGGAGCGGCGCCACAAGGGCTACGGCGGCGGCAACCTGCGTGCCGCCGTGTTCGGCGTGAACGACGGCCTGGTCTCGAACACCAGCCTGATCATGGGCGTCGCCGGCGCGAGTGCGGGTGCCGGCAGCGTGATCACCGCGGGCGTGGCGGGCTTGCTCGCGGGCGCGCTGTCGATGGCGGCCGGCGAGTACATCTCGATGCGCTCGCAGCGCGAGATGTTCGAGTACCAGATCGGGCTCGAACGCGACGAGCTCGACGAGTATCCGGAAGAGGAAGCCGAGGAGCTGGCGCTGATCTACGCCGCGCGCGGCATGGATCTCGAGGAGGCGCGGCGCATCACGCGCGCGCTGGTGAAGAACCCCGAAGCGGCGCTCGACGCTCTTGCGCGCGAGGAACTCGGGTTGAATCCGGACGACCTCGGCTCGCCGTGGGGCGCGGCTGCATTCTCGTTCCTTGCATTCGCGGCGGGCGCGATCCTGCCGCTGGTGCCGTTCCTGCTCGGGCTGCCGCTCGGCACCGCCCTGATGGCCGCGGCGGCAGTCGCGGGCGTCGCCCTGTTCGGAGTGGGCGCGGCGCTCAGCCTGTTCACCGGCCGGCGTGCCTTGGCCGGCGGCTTGCGCATGGTGCTGATCGGCGGCGGCGCAGGCATCGTGACGTGGCTGATCGGCAACCTGCTCGGCGCCGCGATCAGCTGATTCCCGCGCGCGGGTCGAACGGCAGCTCGCGCTTCATCTGCTCGAAGAGTTGCCGCGCACGCGGCGAGTCGGGCGGCAGCACGATCTCGAGTTCGACGAACTGATCGCCTGGCGGGTTGCCGGGCAGGCCGCGGCCGCGCAGTCGCAGCTTCTGGCCACCGCGCGCGCCGGCTGGCAGCCTCATCTCTACGGCGCCGCCGAGCGTCGGCACCGAGACAGTCTCGCCGAGCGCGGCCTCCCACGGCGCCACCGGCAACGTGAGCGTGACATCGCGGCCTTCGGCCTTGAACAGCGGGTGCTTGCGGAAGTTCACTTCGAGCAGAAGGTCGCCCGGCGGGCCGCCGCCTCGCCCCAAACTGCCCTGCCCGGCCAACCGGATCTGCTGACCTTCCGTGACGCCGGCCGGGATGCTGACGCGCAGCGTGCGCGGCTTGACCGAAACGTGGCCGTCGGCCGACATCTCGGGCGAGCGCAGTTCGATGGTGCGTGAGCCACCGCGATAGGCATCTTCGAGGTCGATCTCGACGCGCGCAACGTGGTCCTGGCCTGCAGCTGCGAATCCGCGCTGGGTGCGGCCGCCCCGGCCCGCGCCGGCGCGGGCCGCCCCGCCGAACGGACTGCCGTCGCCGAACAGCTGCGAGAAGAAATCGCTGAAGCCGCCGAAGTCCTCGCCACCAGCCGCCCGGCCGCGCGAGAACTCGAAGCCCTGGCCCCAGTCCGGCGGCGGACGGAAATCCTGGCCCTGCTTCCAGTTGGCGCCGAGCTGGTCGTAGGCGGCGCGCTTCTCGGGGTCCTTCAGGACCTCGTGCGCCTCCTGCAGCTCCTTGAAGCGCTCCTCGGCGTCCTTTTCCTTGCTGACGTCCGGGTGGTACTTGCGCGCGAGCTTGCGGTACGCGCGCTTGATGTCGTCCTGGCTGGCGGTGCGCGGCACCCCCATGACCTGATAGTAGTCCTTGTAGCGCATGGCTTTACTCTACGCCGGCATCCTCGGCACCGCGTCCGTGATGCCCCGAAAGTGGTGGCGGATGGCGCGGACGGCAAGGGGGTCACGGGCTTGTCGGGCGGGTGCCGCGTCCCCATGCAGGGATTCCAGCCGTTCGAGCCACGGAATTCCCATGACCGACAAACACCGCATCGTCTGCCAGCACTGCAATGGCGTCATCGGCGTACCGGCGGACCGCCTCACCGACGGGCCGCGCTGCCCGCGGTGCCACACGCCGCTGTTCGAGGGCCACCCCATCGAACTCACCGACGCGAACTTCGACCAACACGTGGGCAAGAGCGACGTGCCCGTGGTGGTGGACTTCTGGGCGCCGTGGTGCGCGCCCTGCCGGATGATGGCACCGGCATTCGCGGAGGTGGCGAGCCGGATGGAACCGGCCGCTCGCTTCGCCAAGCTCAACACCGACGAATCGCAGCAGGTCGCTGCGCGCTACGGCATCCGCAGCATCCCCACGCTGATCGTGTTCAAGGGCGGGCGCGAAATGGCGCGGCAGCCCGGCGCGATGGCGAGCACCCAGTTGATGCGGTGGGTGGCGGACGCCCTCTCCCGCGCGTAGCGGGAGAAGGTGGGGCCGCGGGCTGCTCGCCTCGTCAGCCCTTCTTCATCGGGCAGGTGTTCACGCCGAGCAGCGTGTAGGCCGGACAGAAGCGGAAGATGCCCGTGGCCAGCATCACGAGGCCGAGCAGCCCGAGGTAACGCGCGTTGCCCTCGAGCACGAAGAACAACGAAACCAGCACGACCCCGACGACGATGCGCAGCATGCGATCGATCCCACCGACGTTTGCGTTCATGATGCTTCCTCCAGGTTGGTAGGCGCATGCTAGGGCGGCAATGCCCTCCCCGTCAGTAACCTAAGTCACCGAGGCTCACAGGCCCTCGGCGACCCGCCGCAGGGCGGCGGCGTCGAGCACCTCGATCGAGCCGCGGCTCGACTGCACCCACCCCTGGTCGGCGAAGCCGCGCAGCACACGGGTGACGATCTCGCGCACGCTGCCCAGCTCGTCCGCCAGTTGCTGGTGCGTGAGCGCCACGACCTTGCCGCGGCCGAGCAGCGCCGCGGCCACCCGCCGGTCGAGCTTGTGGAACGCGACCGCCTCCACGAGCGCCATCAGGTCGGTGAGCCGCTCGGCAAACAGCGAGAACACGTACTGGCGAAATGGCGCGTGTGTCGCGATCAGCTCGTCGAACACCGGCTTCGGCAGCACGACGAGCCGGGCATCGCGTTCGACGACGCCGGTCGCCGGGTAGTCCCGGCCGCCGACGAGGCAGCCACCCGTCAGCACGCAACTCTCGCCGGGCGTGACGCGATAGAGCTGCAGCTCGCGGCCGTCGCTCGCCTTGGCCACGCGGATCGAGCCTTCGAGCACCAGCGGGAACTGCCGGCACGGCGAGCCTTCACCGAACATCGCGGTCCCGGCAGGCACGCTCATCACCTGCGCGCGGTCGAGCACGGCGCCGAGCGCCGATTCGTCGAGATCGGCCAGCGCCGGGTACAGCGCACGCAGTTCGGTCGCAAGTCCGGACCGGTCGGTATTCAAACGGGGAGCCTCCGCCGCGTTGCAGCCGCACCGATGATAAGCTGCGCGCCGCCCACGAGGACACGACATGCACGCCATCGCCATCCACGGCGGCGCGGGAACGCTCTCCTCCGCCCAGCTCACCCCCGAGTCCGACCGCGCCTATCGCGCGGCCCTCGAGGCTGCGGTGAGGGCGGGGTTCGAGGTGCTCGACAAGGGCGGCAGCAGCCGGGACGCGGTCACCGTCGCCGTGCAGGTGCTGGAGGACGATCCGCTCTTCAATGCCGGCCGCGGCTCGGTGCTTTCGGCCAACGGCCTGCACGAACTCGACGCCTCGATCATGGATGGCCGCGACCTGGCCGCCGGGGCGGTGACCGGCGTACGCAACGTGCGCAATCCGGTCTTGCTGGCACGGTTGGTGATGGAGCGCTCGGCACACGTGATGCTCGCGGGCGAAGGTGCCGAAGAGTTCGCGCTACGGCAGGGACTCGAGCCCGTGGCGAACAGTCACTTCACGACCGAGCGCCGCCAGCGTGAACTCGAGTTGCTGCTGGAAGGCAAGAAAGCGGCCGGACGCGAAGCGTTGATGGGCACCGTGGGTGCGGTGGCGCTCGACTCGCACGGCAACGTTGCCGCTGCAACGTCCACGGGGGGCATGACCGGCAAGAAGTGGGGCCGCATCGGCGACTCGCCGATCATCGGCGCCGGCACCTACGCCGCGAACGATTGCTGTGCGGTATCCGCGACTGGCCACGGCGAGTTCTTCATCCGCGCCATCGTCGCGCACGAGATCGCAGCGCTGATGCGCTACAAGGAGCTCGACGTGGTGCAGGCGGCCGACGAAGTCGTGATGCAGCAGCTCGTGCGAATGGGCGGCTCGGGTGGCGTGATCGCCGTGGGCCGCGACGGACGCATCGCCATGCCGTTCAACTCGGAAGGCATGCTGCGCGCCGCGATGGATTCGCGTGGGTTGTTCGTGACGGGGCTGCTGCGCGACTGATCAGGGGACGATCGTGAGCGCCCTGAGCCGCGCTGTGTCACTCAAATCCGTGGCCGGCGTTGGCTCGGCGACGCCGCGCGCTTGCCGACGCGTCTGCGCGCTCTGCTCGCGAGGCTGCTTCACGCGCGTGAGCCACACCTGATAAGGATCCCAGGACGATTCGATGATGGGTGCCTGCGCTTCTGCGGCAACGACCTCTGCGTCGCTGCGCACCGCGTCGCTGGATTGAAGCGACGACAGGCCACCCTCGCCCCGGGCGGCGCGACTCTTGTTGTTGATCAAGCTCGTCTCCTTTTCCCTGCCAGCAACGTCCACTCCGGGACGCTCGTCGTGAAACGCGATGACGGCAGGCTAACGCCCGCCTGTGACGACCGCGTTTCAGACTGGAATCGATTGTAACGCAGATGGACGCTGCGGTCCGCCCGGAGGCGCACAAGCGCCATGCAGTTGGAGCATTTTGCGGCGCACGAACGATGCAGATCCGGTGTCGCGCGGAGCTGCTGGCGTTATGTCAAATGCTGCCGGGTCCGATCGGTGGAGGCGGTCCAATGCCTCACGCCGCAAAATACCGCGCGAGATAGTCGTCGAAGCCGAGCGTGTCGGATTTCTCCACGCGCTCCTGCTCGACGAGCGAAGCCTCGGCCTCGGCCGCGAACTCGTCCTGGCGCGACTCGTTGGGCGAGTAGAGGTCGAGGAAGTACGACTTGTGCAGCTTCGACATGCGCAGCGCGAAGTTGAAGAACGACTCCTCGTTGGTGCGCATCTCGAGCAGCGAGCGCGCCGACGGCGTGAGCGACACGTCGTGCACTTTCGCCGCCTGCACATCGAGCGCGGTGGTGTAGTGGCGCTCGGGGTCGCCCTCGTCGAGCAACTCGCACACGCCGCGCATCGAGTCCACGATCTCGAGCGCCCAGTCGCGAAGCGACACGTCCCGGCCGTCGCGGCGCAGCGTCAATCCCGGCTTGCGACCTTCGCGCGCGACGCGGCCGTGGTTGCCGTCGAGCTCGGCCTGCTCCGACGTCTGGATCGGCGCGCTGGTGCTCAGTACGCAGAATGCGGCGAACGCCTCGAGAAAACGCAGCTTGTTCTGGTTCACGCCCACCGGGTCGAACGCGCTCACGTCGAGCGAGCGCATCTCCACGTACTGCACGCCGCCGCGCGTGAGCGCCTTGGTGGGCCGCTCGCCCGACATCGTGACGCGCTTCGGGCGGATGAAGCTGTAGTACTCGTTCTCGATCTGCAGCAGGTTGGCGTTGAGCTGCCGGTACTCGCCGTCCACCTTCACGCCGAGCTTCACGTAGTCGGGGTGCGGCGTGGTGATCGCGCGCGTGAGGTCGCGCACGTAGTGCTCGAGGCTGTTCACTGAGACGCTCAAGCCCGCCTGGCTCTTGTTGCGGTAGCCGAGGTCGCTCATGCGCAGCGAGGTTGCGTGCGGCGCAAAGAGACTGCCCGGCACGAACTCCTGCAGCCAGTCCACCTTGCGGCCCTGCAGGAACGACGGGCAGATCGCCGGCGAGTTGCCGAAGAGGTAGAGGATCAGCCAGCCGTGGCGGCGGTAGTTACGGAGCAGCCCGAAGTAGGCGTCGGACCGGAAATCCGCGCCCGTGTCGGGCTTCTTGACGAGGTCCGAGAGCACAGGCCAGAAATGCTCGGGGAAGGAATAATTGAAGTGGACCCCGGAAATGGCCTGCATGACCCGCCCGTAGCGCAGGCCCAGCCCCCGCCGATACACGGTTTTCATGCGCCCGACGTTCGAACGGCCGTACTCGGCGATCGGGATGCTCTCGTCCCCGTCGATGGCGCAGGGCATGGAGGTCGCCCATAGCAACTCCTCGCCGATGCTGCGGTAGACGAACTGGTGCAGGTCGCAGAGATACTGCGTGAGTTCCCAGGTCTCCGGGAAGGCCGGGGTGACCAGTTCGATCAGGGCCTCGGAGTAGTCGGTGGTCAGGTGCTCGTGGGTGAGCGCCGAGCCCAGGGACCGGGGATGGGGCGTGCTTGCGATCCGGCCCTTCGGGGTGACCCGGAGGGATTCCTTTTCGACGCCCTTGAGGCCGCCCTGGAGGGCCGGGGCGGCGCGGCCGTTGATCAGGGCCCCTAGACGGCGTTCGTAGGTACGGTCGAGGGGCATGAGGAGGCGTGTGCGTCAGGGGTGACCGGATCGAGGGGTGGCTAGGTTAGCAGACCGCGCAGGGTACACTAGGAGCATGCACCGGCTCGTCGTGATCGCCCTCCTAGCGGTAACTGCCGCCGGCACGGCAGCGGCCGAAGACACCCTGCGTTGCGGCAGTCGACTCGTCAGCGTCGGCGATGGCAAGGACAAGATCCGCGCCCTTTGCGGCGAACCGTCGGACGTCGCTTTCGCGGGGACGATCGGACGCCGCGGCTATCCCAACACCGGCCAATACGACTACTCGTATTTCGGCCCCGCGTGGGTCGAGATGCCGGTGGAGATCTGGACGTACAACTTCGGCTCGCACAAGTTGCTGCGCAAGCTGCGCTTCGTCGGGGATGAACTCGTCGAGATCAGCACGGCGGGCTATGGCTATTAGGGCCGCACTCTTCCTGGGTTCATCGTTGCTGCTGTCCTGTGCCGCGTCTGCCGACACGCTGCGCTGTGGCAGCAAGCTGATCAGCGAGGGCGACCCGAGCGAGAAGGTGCGGCAGTATTGCGGCGAGCCGATGGCGACGAAGCGCACGTGGATCACGCGCCAGCCGCGCTTCGAGTACGGCGGCCAGGAGATCCCGTTCGCGGGCAGCGAAGACGTGCCGGTTGAATTGTGGACCTATGACTTCGGCCCGAACAAACTGATGCGGCGCATCCGTTTCGTGGCCGGCAAGGTCGAGTCGATCGAGACGCTGGAGCACGGGACGGCGCGGTAAGGCGCGACCCTCACTCCTGCTGCTGGCTTTCGATCCAGCGATCGACCTTCTTCTCGAGCACGGCGAG
>JAGVUU010000099.1:0-2492 GCA_019136105.1 Gammaproteobacteria bacterium | reverse complement strand
GCGTGGAAGGCGCGGATGTCGAAACGCGGTCCGAGCTTCGCCTGCGCCCGGCGGCGCAACTCCAGGATCTTGAGCTGCCCCACCTTGTAGGCGAGCGCCTGCCCGGGCCACGCGATGTAGCGCTCCACCTCGGCCTTGATGTCGGCATTGCCCAACGCGGTGTTGGCGCGGAAATAGTCGATGGCCTGCTCGCGCGTCCAGCCCTTGGCGTGCATGCCGGTGTCCACCACGAGGCGCACCGCGCGCCACATTTCCGCGGACAGCGCCCCGAACTGCGCATACGGATCGGTGTAGAGCCCGAGGTCGTGGCCGAGCGACTCCGCGTACAGCGCCCAGCCCTCGCCATACGCGGTGTCGTAGGCAAAGCGTCGATAGCGCGGCATGTCGGTCGCTTCCTGCGCGATGGAGCCCTGGTAGTGATGCCCGGGGATCGCCTCGTGCAGGTAGAGCGCTTCCATCGCGTACTTGGGCCGTGACGGCAGGTCATGCGCGTTCACATAGAACACCCCGGGACGCTTCCCATCCGGACTGCCGGATGAGTACGACCCCGCAGCCTCCGACGCCGCGCGGAATGCCTCCACCGGACGGATCTCGAAGCCTGCCTTGGGGCTGCGCGCGAAGAGCAGCGGCATGCCGGCGTCCACGCGCTCGCGGATCGACTGATAGCCGGCGATCAGTTCGGCGGGATCCGTGAAGTAGAGGTTCGGATCGGACCGCAGTGCGTCGAAGAAGCTCCGCAGGTCGCCGCCGTGCCCGAGCTGGCTCTTCACGCGCTCCATCTCGCCGCGGATGCGCGCCACTTCCCTGAGGCCCAGCTCATGCACCTCGTCGGGCGTCATCGAGGTGGTCGTGTGGTAGCGCACGAGGTACGCGTACCACTCGGCGCCATTGCCCAGCTCCGACCACGCGATGGTCGGCCGCGCCTCTGCGAGGTATTCGTCCTGCAGGAAGTCGTGCAGGCGCTGGTAGGCGGGCAGCACCTTCGTCGCGAGCTTGTCGGCATACGCCCTGGTGAGGCGCTCGCGATCGGCAGGCTTCACGGCCGCCGGAAACCCGGTGATCGGCTGCCAGAAGACGCTCTGCTTCGGATCGCTCACGGCCAGCGCCGCGAGCTGCGGAACCATCCGCTCCACGACGACCTGCGGCTGCACGAGGCCGCGCTCGGCACCCGAGCGCATGTTGGAGATCGACTGGTCGACCCAGGCGACGAAACCGTCCATGCGCGCGAGGAAATGGTCGTAGTCCTGCGCGGTCTTGAACGGATGCGCGCCGGCGCCGGAGCCCAGCACCGCAAAGTGCGTGTGCAGTCCGCCGAACTGGTTCACCGGCAGCAGCTCGCTCGGGTAGCGGAAGCCCTCGATGGCGATCTCGCGGCCGTACTTGAACGATTCGTAGGTGAGCAGGTCTTCGCCGGTGAGCTTGGCCGGGTCGATCGCGCGCAGCTTCTCGAGCGCCTCCTGCTCGATGGCCAGCCAGTCCGCCATCCAGCGCTCGCTCACGTAGTCGCCGAAGCGGTCGTCGTAGCGGTGGTCGCCCTGCGCCGTGGCGGTGAGCGGGTTCAGTTGCAGGGAGTGCTCGTAGTACGCCTCGGTGATGTCGCGCAGGCGCTGGGCTTCGGCCGATGCTGCCCTGGCAGCCTTCGCCGCAGCACGCGACTCCGTCGCCGCGCCCCGCTGCGAGTCCGCCGGCGTCGACTCCCGGCTGCAGCCGGCGAGCGCGAGGCCGAGAACCAGCGCGGCAGGAAGAGCCTTCACTTGCGTGCGGCGATCCAGCGGTCGATCTTCGCCTCGAGCACGTCCATGGGCACGGCGCCGTCGCTCAGCACCTCGCGGTGGAAGTCGCGCAGGTCGAACTTCGGCCCGAGCGCGGCCTCGGCTTTCTTGCGCAATGCCTGGATACGCAGGTCGCCCACCTTGTAGCCGAGCGCCTGGCCGGGCCACGCGATGTAGCGCTCCACTTCCGACACCACGTCGCTCTCGGCCAGCGTCGAGTTGTCGAGCATGAACTGGATCGCCTGCTCGCGCGTCCAGCCCTTGGCATGCAGCCCGCTGTCCACCACGAGGCGCATCGCACGCAGCTGCTCGTCGTTGAGGCGTCCGAACCACTGGTAAGGGTCGGTGAACATCCCGAGCTCCCTGCCGAGGTATTCGGCATAGAGTGCCCAGCCTTCCGTGTAGGCCGTGTAGTCGCCACCGAAGCGGCGGAACTTCGGCAGGTCCTCGAGCTCCTGCTGGATGGTCACCTGGAAATGGTGGCCCGGCGACGCCTCGTGCAGCGACAGCGTCTCCATGCCGAACTTCGGCTGCGCCTTCAGGTTGAACGTGTTGACGTAGAAGATGCCGGGGCGGGAACCGTCGGCCGACGGCTGCTGGTAATACGCGCCCGCCGCCGACTGCGCGCGGAACGCCTCGACCTCGCGCACCTCGTAGTCCGCCTTGGGGAACACCGAGAACACTTTCGGCAGCGCGGCGTCGATGCGCACCTTGAGGTCG
>JAGVUU010000327.1 GCA_019136105.1 Gammaproteobacteria bacterium | reverse complement strand
CTCGGCGGCCGGGTCGAGGTCCTTCTCGCGGAAGGGCGCGGGATCAAGGTGATTGAACAGCTGGCGTGCCTCCCGCAGTCGCAGCTCGATGAGCCAGTCGCCGGCCTCGCGACGGTACACGGAACGACCTGCTGGAAGCGCCCGGGACATGCCACGAGTATACGGATCGCGCGCGCTAGACGTGACCGCCGTCACGCCCCACGCGGCGTCACGAACTCTTCATCCCGCCGCCACGCGAACGTAGCGTGCCAACCCCATGCTGGCGCTCCGATGGTGAGAACAACCCGTTCACGTCATCGGAGATAGCCGCATGAACGACCTCGACTCGACGAGGCTCTGGCAGCGCTTCGACCTCCTCGAACAGTCGTTGTGCCTGCGTGCCAATCGTGGTTGCCACTATCCGGGCGTGCGAAGGTTCTTCACTGTTGTGAGCCGGCTCGGCGACGGCGCCTTCTGGTACCTGCTGATGCTGGCGTTCGCCGTGAGCGGCGAGGACGGCGCCACCGTCGCGGCGCAAATGGCGATCACCGGGCTCGTGGCACTGGCCGTGTACCGCCAGCTCAAGCACCGTCTCGTGCGAGAGCGCCCGTACATCTCGCACGCCGCCATCCAGCTCGGCACGGCTCCGCTCGACCGCTACAGCTTCCCCTCGGGCCACACGCTGCACGCGGTCGCCTTCACGCTGGTCGCGACGGCCCACGTGCCGGAACTGTGGTTCATCCTCGGGCCATTCGCGCTGCTGGTGGCGGCCTCACGAGTCGTGCTCGGGCTGCACTACCCCAGCGACGTCCTCGCCGGGGCGCTGATCGGCGCCGCGCTCGCCGGCGTGTGCCTCTCCGTGGCACCTGCCTGAGCCGCAACACGGCTGTCACAATCGAGGCGCATGCTGGCAGGTCAATTCGAGCTGCCGGCACGATGGCCACCGACCGTCTCATCCAACGCACCCTTGCCACGTTGCGCGACCTGCGCGACCGGGCCATCGCGTTTGAGGCCGAGCACGCGCACGAGCTCGAGTTCGTCGAGCCGCACTACCGCACCAGTGCGCGCAACCTCCTCCATTACCTGAGCATCCGCCAGACCGACATCCGCGAGCTGCAGCAGGACCTGCACTCGCTCGGGCTCTCGTCGCTGGGCGTCCTCGAATCCAACGCGATGGCGGCGCTGAATGCCGTGATCGGCAACCTCGAGGCGATCGCGAACGTGGGCTCGAGCGAGCCGCCGGCCCCTCCCGTGGACTTTCGCACCGGCCGGCTGTTGCTGCGCGACCACGCACGACGCTTGTTCGGGCCGGCGCCGCGCGACCGCACGGTGCGCATCATGGTCACGATGCCGAGCGTGGCTGCGACCGACGCACGACTCATCGAGGACCTTTTGCGGGCCGGCATGGACATCATGCGCATCAACTGCGCACACGACGACGCGGCCGCATGGCGCGGGATGGCCGCCAACCTGCGGCATGCCGAGCAGATCGTGGGTCGCAAGTGCGCGATCCAGGCCGACCTCGGCGGCCCCAAGCTGCGCACCGGCAGCCTCGAGCCCGTCGGGCACTTCGTGCGCATCAAGCCGAAGCGTGATTCCGCCGGCCGGCTCGTGGCGCCGGCCAGGGTCTGGCTCACGCCGCAGCGACATCCCGAGGCGGCACCGCCCGGGGTCCAGTGCGTGCTGCCGGTGGCCGGCGGCAGCCCGCGATCACTGCGCGTCGGTGACGTGCTGCAACTCACTGACCTGCGCGGCCGCCAGCGGGAGCTGAAGGTCGTCGAGCGGAGCGGACGCTCGGCCGTCGCCACGAGCGACAGGACCATCTACGCCGCCACCGGCGACCCGTTGAGCGTCGGACGCGGCGATGCGAACGTGAACGTCCTCGAGATCGGCGAACTGCCGGGCGTCACGGCGCCGATCCCGTTGCAGGTCGGCGACACCCTCGTGCTCACCCGAGACCCCGCACCGGGCCAGGCAGCCCAACGCGACGCCGTCGGCCAGGTCCTGGCCCCGGCGCACGTTCACTGCACGCTGTCAGCCGCGTTCGAGCGAGTACGTGTCGGGGACCGCATCTGGCTCGACGACGGCAAGATCGGTGGCGCGGCTACGGCCAACGATGGTTCCCGCATCGAAATGACCGTCACCCACGTGCCCCCGAGCGGCGGCAAGCTGCGCGCCGAGAAAGGCATCAATTTTCCGGACACCGACCTGGGACTCGAAGCCCTCACCGACAAGGACCTCGCGGACCTGCGCGAAGTCGTGCAGTTCGCCGACATGGTGGCGCTGTCGTTCGTGCGCACGCCCGAAGACGTGCTGGCCGTGAGTGCGCAATTGCGCGAACTCGGCGCGCAACGCGTCGGCATCGTGCTCAAGATCGAGAACGCTGCGGCGTTCCGCAACCTGCCGCGCATCCTGCTCACGGCGCTGCGCTCGCCGCCCGTCGGCGTCATGGTGGCTCGCGGCGACCTCGCGGTGGAGGTCGGATTCGAACGGCTGTCCGAGGTGCAGGAGGAGATCCTGTGGCTGAGCGAGGCCGCGCACGTGCCAGTCGTCTGGGCCACGCAGGTGCTCGAGGGGCTCGCCAAGGGTGGCGCGCCGACGCGAGCCGAGGTGAGCGACGCCGTGATGAGCAGCCGCGCCGAGTGCGTGATGCTCAACAAGGGCCCCAAGGTGGTGAGCACCGTCGAGTTCCTCGCCAACGTGCTCGAGCGGATGGAGGAGCACCACGACAAGCGGATGGCGCTGTTGAGGAGACTGTCGGTGTCGGAAATCTAAGGAGTGATTAGTGAATGGTGAATGGTCGGAACAGCCGCAGGCGTTCGCCCCCGTCCGACTATTCACCATTCCCTATTCACCATTCACTTCCGCCAGCCGATCCCTCAGGAACTGCTGCACCTCCTGCAGTTCCCGCGTCCGCTTCATCGGCGGCAGGCTCTGGATGAACGCGCGGCCGTAGCCCTTGGTCACGAGGCGCGTGTCGCAAATCATCACCACGCCAAAATCGCCCTGGTCGCGGATCAGGCGGCCGACGCCTTGCTTGAGCGCGATCACCGCCTGCGGCACCTGCTCGTCGAAGAACGGGTTGCCGCCCTGCTCGCGGATCGTGTCGAGGCGTGCCTTCAGCAGTGGATCGTCGGGCGCGGCGAACGGCAGCTTGTCGATGATCACCACCGAAAGCGCCGTGCCCTTCACGTCCACACCTTCCCAGAAGCTGCCGGTGCCGAGCAGCACCGCGTTGCCCGCCTCGCGGAAACGACGCAGCAGGTGGTCGCGCGAGCCGTCGCCCTGCACCAGCACCGGCACGGGCGGCTCGTTGCCCCACTCGACCAGCAGTTCTTCCGCAGCCTCGCGCAATGCGCGATGACTCGTGAAGAGCAGGAACGCGCGGCCGCCGCTCGCCTCGAGCACCGGCAGCGCCGCGCGCACGACCGCGCGCGTGTGGCCGGGAGCGCCGGGATCACCGAGGCCCTTCGGCAGGTACAGCAGCGCCTGGTTCGCAAAATCGAACGGACTCTCGAAACGGATGCTGCGGGCACGTGCAAGGCCCGAGCGCCGCTTGTAGTGCGAGAAATCCTCACCGACTGCGAGCGTCGCCGAAGTGAGCACCCAGGCGCACGACTGCGCCTCGAGCAGCGCCGCAAGCTGGGTCGCCACGTCCACGGGTGCGTAATGACAGCTGACGCTGCGCGCACTCGTTTCGGCCCAGCGCACGCCGCCGTCCACCTCCTCGGCCGTGAGCGCATGCAGACGCACCGAGCTTTCCTCGAGCCTCTCCCGCAGCCGTGCGAACGCGCCCTGCCCTTCGCCAGCGATCGGCGCCAGCGCGTCGGCGAGCTCGCCCGTGCGGGCCGCGAGCCCGTTGAGGGCCTCGATCAGTTTCTCGGGCCACTGAGCGTGGTCGATCCGCGAATCAACGCCGGCCGTCGCGGCGATCACCGATGCCACCTGCGCGTCGAGTCCGGTGAGCGCGGCATCGACGCCGCCGCCCATCTGGTGCGCGAGCAGCAGCTCGCCCTGTACGTCCTTCACGATGGCCGACAGCTGCCGCGTGCTGACGCTGTAGCCGAGGAACTGCGCGGCGATGTCGGGCAACTGATGAGCTTCGTCGATGACGATCGCATCGGCGCCCGGCAGCAGGTCGCCGAAGCCCTCTTCTTTCAGCACCAGGTCGGCCATCAGCAGGTAGTGATTCACGACCACGATGTCGGCGGCTTGCGCCTCGCGCCGAGCGGCAAGCACGGAGCACTCGTCGAACACCGGGCACTCGCTGCCGAGGCAGTTCTCGCGCGTCGAGGTCACCCACGGCCACACCGGATCGGCCTCGCCGAGGCCCGGCAGTTCGGCGATGTCGCCGCGTTTCGTCACGTGTGACCACGCGCGCACCTTCGGCAGCGCCGTGGCCACCTCACGCCGCAGGCCCCGTGCATAGGCCTGCTGCTCCGCGATTTCGAGGCGATGCTTGCAGAGGTAATTCGCGCGGCCCTTGAGCAACGCCACGCGCACGGGCCTTCCCAGCGCGCCGCAAATCGCGGGCAGGTCCCGGTGATAGAGCTGGTCCTGCAACGCGCGCGTGCCTGTCGAGACGATCACACGGCGTCCGGAGACGAGCGCAGGCACCAGGTAAGCAAAAGTCTTGCCGGTGCCAGTGCCGGCCTCGACGATCAGCGTCTCGCGGCCCTCGAGCGCCACGGCCACATGCTCGGCCATGGCGAGCTGCTCGTCGCGCGGCGCGTAACCCGGCAGGCTGCGCGCCAGCGGGCCAGTGGGCCCGAACAGTTCGGTGAGGTCCTGCGACACGGGATCAGCGGAACGTGGCGCGGAAGCGCAGCAGCGCCGTCGACTGCGGCGGCAGCGGCCGGCGCATCGTCCAGCGCACGTGCGTGTAGTCGCCGTTCGGCGGCTTCGCGGAGAACGTCCGGCCGCCGTCCGTCGAGAACTCGATGTCGCACGCGGGCCCGGTGGCCGATCCGGCGAGGTAGTGCAGTCCGAACGGCATGCGTTTCGTCACCTGTGCGTCCGTTACCGGGTTCTTGCCGGGATTGCGAACACGGATCGTGTAGTGCACCTCGTCCCCCGCCTCCAGCCGCTCTGCCGGGACGAACCGCGCCATGGGCCTGGCCGGCGGATCCGCCGGGACCAGCTTCTCGACCAGGATTTCGCTCTCGAGCAGGTCGCTGCCGGTAGCGATGGCGGCACCCGCAGCCGTGAGTTCGGGCTCCTGCGCGGGGGCTACGGCACCGGACCCGAGCAGCAGAAGGCCAAGGAGCGGCCACGCTGAAGGCGAGCCCCGGCGGCGGCACGGTGTCTGACGGGCAAAATGGCGCATCGGGGCGGGACTCTGCGCGAGGCGCCCCCTCGAGGCAAGCCGGATTCCCGCCCGGTTCGCCCGCTTTCGCGGGTCCCGTATGGGGGACTGCATAACCCGCATTTGACAGTACGGCCCCGGAGCGTTATTGTGCACTGCAACAAATGCTGCGACGCAGCAGTTTCGCATGCCTAAGGAGCTTCCGATGATCGCCCAGATGCAGGATTTCGTTGCTGAGCAGACCGCGGTCCTCCAGGGCCAGGTCGAGAAGATCGCCAAGGAGTCCGTCGAGACCGTCCGCGAGTCGGTGGTCGGCGGCGCCGAGACGCTGAAGTCGTTCAAGGCCCCGGTGCGGACCATTGCCCGCTCCACCATCAAGGTCACCAACGTGTCGCAGACCGCGGTCGCGAACCTGATCGACCTGCAGTCCGACATGCTGACGTCGGCGATTTCCGATGCGGCGCTGCGCCTCGAGCGCGCCTCGCGCGCCGACAACATCCTCGAGCTCGTGCGCGAGCAGATCGAGATGATCCCGGCCACCCGCGCCCGCATCGTCGAAGACGCGCAGCGCGCCGCCACGATCTTCAAGCACGCCGGCCGTGACCTGCGCGGCGTGGCCTCGAGCCTCTACGAGCGCGTCGTCGAGACGGCCGAGGAAAAGATTCCGGAAGTGAAGGTGAAGGTTGCCAAGCGCAAGCCGGCCAAGCGCGCTGCGCGCAAGGCCCCGGTCCGCGCCCGCAAGACGGCGGCCGCTGCCTGATCGAGGCCTCAGGGCCCGCAAACACTTCCAAACTGGTCTCCCCCTGATTGCGCCCTCCTCGGAGGGCGCTTTTTTTTGCCTCGCGCGCGTCCCGGTGCGCTTCGGATTGCGTCCAATGCGCAGGGCCAGCTGCAGTGCAGCAAGGCTATAATCGGTGCACGATCGCATAAGGAACCAGGCCGATGACAACGACCAACGCCGCACTCCGTGAATGGGTCGCCCAGACCGCGAAACTCACCCAGCCCGAGCACATCCACTGGTGCACGGGGTCCGACACGGAGCGCGACGAACTCGTCGAGCTGATGCTCCAGCGCGGCGACCTGATCGAGCTCAACCAGGCGACGTTCCCGAACTGCTACCTGCACCGCTCGCACCCGTCAGACGTGGCGCGCGTCGAGCACCTCACCTTCATCTGCACGAAAAACAAGGCCGACGCGGGTCCCAACAACAACTGGATGGATCCTGCGGAAGCCCACGCCAAGATCGACGCGCTCTTCGCCGGCTGCATGAAGGGCCGCACCCTGTACGTCGTGCCCTACTGCATGGGCCCGATCACCTCGCCCTACGCGCGCTGCGGCGTCGAGATCACCGACAGCCCGTACGTGGTGCTCAACATGCGCATCATGACGCGCATGGGCACGCAGGCCCTGCACCGCATCGAGAAGGAAGGCACCTTCGTGAAGGGCCTGCACTCGGTCGGCGACCTGAACCCCGACCGCCGCTTCATCATGCACTTCCCCGAGGAGCTCTCGATCAAGAGCATCGGCTCGGGCTACGGCGGCAACGCACTGCTCGGCAAGAAGTGCCACGCGCTGCGCATCGCGAGCTACCAGGCGCGCACCGAGGGCTGGCTCGCCGAACACATGCTGATCGTCGGCGTCGAGAACCCGCGCGGCGAAGTGCACTACATCGCGGGCGCATTCCCGTCGGCCTGCGGCAAGACCAACCTCGGCATGCTGATCCCGCCCGACACCATGCCGGGCTGGAAGGTGTGGACCATCGGCGAGGACATCGCGTGGCTGCACGTCGGCTCCGACGGCCGCCTCCGCGCGATCAACCCCGAGGCGGGCTTCTTCGGCGTGGTGCCGGGCACCAGCCCGAAGACCAACCGTAACGCCTACGAGATGATCCACCACGACACGATCTACACGAACGTGGCGGTGACGGCCGACAACGAGCCGTGGTGGGAAGGCCGCACGAGCGGCACGCCAGTCACCGACTGGAAGGGCAACCCGTACGACAAGGCCAATGGCCCGGCGGCGCACCCGAACTCGCGCTTCACCGTGTCGGCCAAGCAGAACCCGGCCTACAACCACCTGATGGAGCACCCCGAGGGCGTGCCGATCTCGGCGATCCTGTTCGGCGGCCGCCGCCGTGAAGTGGCGCCGCTGGTGTACGAAGCCCGCGACTGGAAGCACGGCGTGATGGTCGGTGCCGGCATGGCGTCCGAGACCACCGCGGCGGCCGTGGGCGCCGTGGGCGTGGTGCGCCGCGACTCGATGGCGATGAAGCCGTTCTGCGGCTACAACTTCGCCGACTACTTCGCGCACTGGCTCTCGTTCGAGGGCAAGGTGAAGCAGCTGCCGAAGGTCTTCCACGTCAACTGGTTCCGCCAGGACAAGGACGGCAAGTTCCTGTGGCCGGGCTTCGGCGACAACCTGCGCGTGATCTCCTGGGTGATCGACCGGTGCGAGGGGCGCGCCAAGGCGCACGAGACGCCGATCGGCCTGCTGCCGCACAAGGAAGACCTCGACCTGAAGGGCCTCAATCTCCCCGATTCCTCACTGCACCAGCTGCTCGACCTCGACCTCGCCGCGTGGCACGCCGAGATCGACCAGATCGGCCAGTACCTCGAGGAGTACGGCGACCGCCTGCCGGCCGCGCTGCGCGCGGAGTATCAGCGGGTGAAGAAGGCGCTGGGTTGATCGCGCGAGCTACGCCCGCGGCGGTGCCGCGGGCGGCGAGCGCACGACGTTGGTCGCCAGCGAAATCATCGACGCCAGGTCGGTGAGGTTGGCGGGCACCACGAGGGTGTTGCCCTCCTTCGCCAGGTTGCCGAACTGCGCCACGTAGGCCTCGGCCACGCGCAGCTGCATCGCTTCCTGGCCGCCCTCTGTCCGTAGCGCCTCCGCCACGCGGCGCAAGCCTTCGGCCGTCGCAGTGGCCACCGCAAGGATCGCTGCGGCCTGGCCCTGCGCCTCGTTGATCTGCTGCTGCTGGGTCGCCTCGGAGGCCTTGATCACGCGCTGCTTGTCGCCCTCGGCCTCGTTGATCTTGGCGTCGCGCTCGCCCTCGGAGGTGAGCACCACCGCGCGCTTCTCGCGCTCGGCACGCATCTGCTTTTCCATCGCGCTCAGTACGTCGCGCGGCGGCGTGATGTTCTTGATCTCGTAACGCAACACCTTGACGCCCCACGGCTCGGATGCCTTGTCGAGCTCGACCACGACGTTGGAGTTGATCGCGCCGCGCTCCTCGAACGTGCGGTCGAGGTCGATCTTGCCGATCTC
>JAGVUU010000090.1 GCA_019136105.1 Gammaproteobacteria bacterium | reverse complement strand
GCCGCGGGCATCGTGGTGTTCGACTCGACAGGCGCCGACGTGGGCAAGGATTACTCGCGCTGGAACGACGTGTACCTGACGTTGCGCGGACGCTATGGCGCACGCTCGACGCGCGCCGACCCCGACGACGAGGACTCGACGGTGATGTACGTCGCGGCCCCGGTCGTCGACCGCAGCGGAGGCCAGGATCGAATCGTCGGCGTGCTGACCGTCGCCAAGCCCAACCAGACGATCGCTCCCTTCATCGCGCGCAGCCAGGGCACGATCCTGCGCTGGGGCTTCGTGCTGCTCGGCACCGCGCTGATGGTCGGGCTGCTTGCGGCGTGGTGGCTGTCCCGCCAGCTCACGGCCCTGCGCACCTACGCCGATGCCGTGACCGCGGGCGAACGCGTCGCCCCGCCCGGTGCGCCCGGCGAGTTCGGCGACCTGAGCCGCGCGCTCGAGACGATGCGCGACAGGCTCGAGGGCAAGCAGTACGTCGAGCGCTACGTGCACGCGCTGACGCATGAGCTGAAGAGCCCGCTCGCGGCGATTCGCGGCAGTGCCGAACTCGTGGAATCGGGCGGCGACACGATGCCGGCCGCGGACCGCGCCCGGTTCCTCGCCACGATCCGGTCGCAGGGCGACCGGATGGCCGAGATGATCGACAAGATGCTCGCGCTGGCCGCGGTCGAGCACCGCCAGCGCATCGAAGCGCCCCAGCCGGTCGACCTGCGCGCCACGATCGACGAAGCCATCGAGCGCGTCGCCCCGAAGCTCGCGCAGCGCCGGATTGCCGCGCAGGTCGAAGGTGGGTCTGCCATCGTGCAGGGCGACGCATTCCTGCTGCGCCAGGCGCTCGTGAACCTGCTCGACAACGCGGCGGACTTCGCGCCTGAAGGCAGCACGGTCACCGTCGGCATCGCGCGCGATGGGGCACTGTGGCGCATCTCGGTCGCCGACGAGGGCGCCGGCGTCCCGGATTACGCGCTCGAGCGGGCATTCGAGCGCTTCTACTCGCTGCCGCGGCCCGATGGCGGCAGCCGCAGCAGCGGCCTGGGCCTGTGCTTCGCGGCCGAGGCGGCCGCACTGCACGGCGGCGAGGCCCGTCTCGCCAATCGTCCGGGCGGCGGCGCCGTCGCCACCCTGCTGCTGCCCGCCTGACTTCACGTTCGCTTCACACAGCCGCCATCGCGAGTCCGCACGGCGCGCCGAGACTGCCTCCCGACCCCCAAGGAGGCACCATGCGCCTGGCACTCAAGATCCTGACCGCTGCAGTCCTGACCGTCGTCCTCCTGCTGCCGCTCGGCCTGATTCGCGGCACCGTGCATGAACGGCAGCAATACCGGATGGACGCCGTCGAATCCGTCGCCCGCAGCACCGCGGGTGCGCAAACGATCGCCGGGCCGGTGCTGTTCGTGCCCTACACCGACCGGACCGTCGTGATGCAGGCCGACGCCGGCGGGATGCAGCGTCCCGTCGTGCAGGAGACCCCCGGCGCATGGACGTTCTTCCCCGAATCGCTCGACGCGAGCGGCACGCTGCGCTCGATCCCGCGCACGATCGGCCTGCACGAGGTGCGCGTGTACGAACTCGACTCGCGCCTGCGCGCCTCGTTCCGCGTCCAGGTCCCCAGGGACGAGGACCCTTCGTCGGTGCGCACCATCGGCGCACCCCGCCTGGGGTTCGCGATCCGCGACGTGCGCGGTGTGGTCGGCATGCCGGTGCTGACCGTGGCGGGAGCCCCGCGACCGCTGCAGCAAGGACTCGGCCACGCTGGCGGCAGCGGGCTGCACACATTGCTGGACGTCCCCGCCGAGGGCACCTTGCTCGAATTCGACGTCGAGTTGCGCGCAGCGGTGCAAGGCACGGAGTCGGTGTCGATCGTGCCGCTGGCGGAACGCAACGTGATCGCGCTCGACTCGGACTGGCCGCACCCGAAGTTCCACGGGGAGTTCCTGCCGCGCACCCGCGAGATCGGCCCGGACGGCTTCCGCGCCCGCTGGGAGGTGTCGTCGCTCGCGAGCACCGCCCAGTCGATGTTCCGGCAGTCACTCGAAAAGCCGGCCGGGAGCCTGCAACTGGAATCGGTCAGCGTGTCGCTGGTCGATCCCGTCAACGTCTACACGCAGGTGGACCGCGCGACCAAGTACGGCGTGCTGTTCGTGCTGCTCACGTTCGTCGCGTTCTTCATGTTCGAGTTCCTGAAGCAGCTGCGCATCCACCCGATCCAGTACGGCCTCGTCGGGCTCGCGATCGCCATCTTCTTCCTGCTGCTGCTGGCGCTGTCGGAGCGCATCGCGTTCGGCGCGGCCTACCTCGCGGCCGCCGTCGCCTGCGTCACGCTGATCGGGTACTACCTGCGGCACGTGCTCGGCGGCTGGGCTCGCGGAGCGGGATTCGCGGGACTGCTCGGCACGCTCTACGCAGCGCTGTACGGATTGCTCGTCAGCGAGGACAACGCCATGGTGCTCGGTGCAGGCCTGCTGTTCGTCATCCTGGCGGCGATCATGGTGCTCACGCGCAAGGTCGACTGGTACCAGGCCGCGTCGCGCGCGGGCTGACCGCTCAGCGTCGCAGCCTGGCGCGCGCGCGCTTCATGTGCGTGACGTGCGTGCCGTCGCGGGCGACCTCGGAGTCGCCCGCGCCCGGCTGCAGCTGGACGTAGGTGCCGTCCGGCTGCATGCGCCAGGCATTGCGCTTGTCCTCGAGCTGCACGGCGAGGTCTTCCCACAGCCGCTCGCGCAAGTGGCGCACCTTGACGGGCATCACCGCCTCGACGCGGCGCGACAGGTTGCGGTCCATCCAGTCCGCCGAGCCGATGTAGAACTCGCCGTCCGCCGGGTCGGGCTCGCCGTTCGCGAAATGGAACACACGGCCGTGCTCGAGGAAGCGCCCGATGATCGAGCGCACGCGCAGGTTTTCCGTCCAGCCCGGGATGCCGGGCCGCAGGCAGCAGAAGCCGCGGATGACGAGGTCGATCGGCACCCCGGCCTGCGAGGCCTCGCACAAGGCCTCGCACACCGGCAAGTCCTCGAGCTGGTTCATCTTCGCGACGATGCGCGCGGGGCGCCCGGCCCGGTGGTGCTCGATCTCGCGCTGGATGAGCGCGACGAACCGGTCGCGCATGTTGAGCGGCGCCACCAGCAGCCGGTCGAACGCCGGCGCCGTCGAGTAACCGGTGAGATGGTGGAACAGGTTCACCACGTCGCGCGTGATCGCCGGGTCGCAGGTGAACAGCCCGTAGTCGGTGTACATGCGGGCCGTCTTCACGTGGTAATTGCCGGTGCCGATGTGCGCATAAGTGCGCAAGCCATCGCCTTCGCGGCGCACCACCAGCGCGAGCTTGGTGTGCGTCTTGAGGCCCTGCACGCCGTAGATGACGTGCACGCCCGCTTCCTGCAGCTCCTCGGCCCAGTGCAGGTTGCGCTCCTCGTCGAAGCGCGCCTTGAGCTCCACGAGGCAGGCCACCTGCTTGGTGTTCTCCGCGGCCTTGATCAGCGAGTGCACGAACGGCGTGTCGTCGCCGAGCCGGTACACCGTCATCTTGATGGCCGTCACCGCCGGGTCGTCCGCCGCGTCGCGGATGAAGCGCTCGACCGTCGCGTCGAAGCTTTCGTAGGGGTGATGCACGAGCAGGTCGCCCGCGCGGATCACGGCGAACAGGTCGGCGTCCTCGTCGAGCACCTGCGGCACCAGCGGCGACCACGGCGGGTCGCGCAGCCCGGGCACCGCGAGCGACGCGATCGCAAACAGTGAAGTGTAGTCGAGCAATCCCGCCAGCTCGTACACGTCGCTGTCGCGCAGTTCGAAGCGGTCCATCAACCCGTCCCGGATCTCGGGACGCGGCGACCCGCCGAACTCGAGGCGCACCACCGGCTGGAAGCGGCGCTGGCGCACCTGCTCCTCGACGAGTTCCTTGATGCTGTTGTCGGTGTCTTCCTCGATGGCGATGTCGGCGTTGCGCGAGACGCGGAACAGCGTCGCGTGCTCGATCGCCACGCCCGGGAACAGCTTGTGCGCGTTGTGCCGCACGAGTTCCTGCAGCGACACGAAACAGCGCTCGCCGGCCAGCACGCCGGTCTTCAGGGCGATCCACTGCGGCAGGTTGTTCGGCACCTTCACGCGCATGATCACCGGGTCGGGCGACCCGGGATCGCGCAGCACGAATCCCCACGACGTCGAGAGGTTCGACATGAACGGCAGCGGGTCGGACGGGTCGAGGCTCAATGGCGTGAGCGCGGGTGACACGTGCTGGTCGAAATAGTCGGACGCCTCGGCGCGGTGCTCGTCGCCGAGCTCCGCAAAGGTCGCGAGCCGCACGCCGTGCGCCGCGAGCTCCGGCCTGAGCCGCTCGAAGCACGCGGCCTGCTGCTCGAGCATCGGGAACAGCACGCCGCGCAACCGCTCCATGTGCGCGTGGAACTGCTCGATGGCGGCGACGCTGCGGCCGGCGTAGGCGCGCGTGCGCATCGCGCCGACGCGCTTCATGTAGAACTCGTCGAGGTTCGAGGTGAAGATCGCGAGGAACTTGAGCCGCTCGAGCAGCGGCGTGCGCTCGTCGAGCGCCTCGTTGAGCACCCGCCGGTTGAACTCGAGCCAGCTCTCGTCACGGTCGAGCCACGCCTCGCGCAGCAGCGCCTGGCGGGTGGACCGCGGGTCCTTGCTCACGGAATCACTCCTGTAGCGATTCGAACAGCTTAGCGTGTCCGCGGATGATTGCGGATTCGTGACAGGCAGGCGGCCGGCGCCCGCCGGCTTGGCGCCACCGGGTGCCTCCGGTGTGTGCTGCGCTTCACAGATTGGGGCACCGCCGGCCGGACGTATTGTCCGCCCCGGGGGCATGGCGTAATTACCTTCCAACGCCCCCGAGATGCCCGAGAACCCATGGCGTTCGTCATCGTTTCTGCCGGCCACCTGACCGATTCGCGCCTGCGGACGCTGCGGGCGCGGCCGGTGCTGGTCGCCGCGGCAACCGGGGCGCTACTGCTCATGGCCGGCTGCCTCGCCCTCGGGTTCCACCTGGCGCGGCTGGCCGCGCCGGTCGCCGCGGTGCCGCACGCGACGCTCGACGAGCCCGAACTTCGCGCCATCGCGAACCGCCTCGGGGCACTGGCCGGCCGGCTGTCACAGGTCGAGCAGGAGACCGCCGCCCTCGCCCGTCACCTTGGAACGACCCCGCTGGCCGCGGCGCTCGACTCCGGAACCCGGTCCGACTCGAGCGGCGGACCCATGATCCCGGCCGGCGACCTTGCGGGCCTGGAGGCGGGCGTTGCGCGGCTCGAGGAAACACTGGCCCGGCTTTCGAGCTCCGCCATCAACCGCGAACTCGAGGCGATGGCCTTCCCGAACCGCATGCCGGTCGCCGGCAGCCGCGTGCCGGTCAGCTCGCAGTTCGGGACGCGCCACGATCCATTCACCGGGCGCCTGGCCCGGCACACCGGTCTCGACATTCCCGCGCAGCACGGCACGCCGATCCTCGCGAGCGGCGGCGGACGCGTGGTGTTCGCGGGCCGCCGGGGCGCGTATGGGCAGGCGGTGGTCATCGACCACGGCGATGGCCTGGCCACGTTGTACGGGCATGCCTCCAGGCTCCTGGTGAAGGCCGGCGACGTGGTGCTGCCGCAGCAGAAGATCGCGCTCGTCGGCTCGACGGGGCGCTCGACCGGACCCCACCTGCACTTCGAGGTGATCCGGGAAGGTCATCGGGTGGAGCCCCGGCAATACCTGGCGCACGTCCTCGGGCAGCGGCCGGGGTTTACGGCGCAATGACCGGCGCCGATACGCGACGGCTCGCCTCGGCGCGCTTCGAGGTCGTTTCGGACGCCCGTGCACGCAGCCTCATGCGCGCGGCACTGGTCGGCGTGCTGCTCGTCGTCGCGCTCGCCGCCGGCCTGCGCCTGCTGGCGGACGGGACGGCCATGGCGAACGAGCGCGCGCGGCTGCAGCACGGGAACTCCGCGCTGCGGGCCCAAGTGGCGAGGCTCGAGGCCGAGCTCGAGCTGGAGCGCGCCACGCACGCGGGCCTCGAAGCGCAGGTCGGGGAGCTCAACGGGCAGGTCGCCGAGCTGGAGCGGCAGCTCGCCTTCGTCAAAGCGCAGGAGAAACGCCGATGATGTTTCGCAGGAAGACCGATCAGTTCATCGAGGTCACGCGGCTGTCGAGCCTGATCGACCGCGGCGTCGAGATCGTGGGCGACGTGATCGTCACCGACGGGCTGCGCATCGACGGCCGCGTGCAGGGTGACGTGCGCGCCAGGCCCGAGGCGCGCGCGCTGCTGGTGCTGAGCGAGCACGGCAGCATCGAGGGGTCGGTGCGCGTTTACGACGCCGTCATCAACGGCACGATCACCGGCGACGTGGAGGTCGAACACTTCATCGAGCTGCAGCCCAACGCGCGCGTGGTCGGCAACATCCGCTACAGCAAGCTGCGCATGGAGTGCGGCGCGTCGGTGGAGGGCCGCCTCGAGTGCGGGGTGGCCGGCCCGGTCGCAAGCGCACCCTCGGACAACGTGGTGAGCCTGCCGCGCGCCCAGGGCGGCTGAGCGCAGCCCCGGGCAAGCCGCCGCGTCCGGGCAACTCCGGCCCGGACTGCACAAAGTACGACTGTCGTGGCCCATGGCCGGCCCCTACCCTGCGCCCAACCTGGACCCGGAGACAGCCATGACTTCCCAGTACGCACTGCGCAGGACGAGCCTCTTTGCCCTGTTGGCGATCGGAGGCGGCCTCGCCGCACCGTCACACGGCCAGCCGATCGAGACACTGACGGTCGAGGCCGCCCGCGAGGTGAAGGTCGGCCAGACGACGACCGGCATCCCGGTCAGCGAGATCACCGTGCGCAGCCGCGTGAACTACGCCGACCTCGACCTGACCACCGACGCCGGCGTGAAGGCGCTCAAGGACCGCATCCGCGACGCAGCGGCCGGCGCCTGCAAGGAAATGAACGTGCGCGTACCGGCAGAGGGCTCGAGCGTCGAGTCCTGCACCAGGGATGCGGTCAAGTCGGCGATGGCAGAGGCCGACAAGGTCATCGCGGCCAAGCGCGGCGCGAAGTAATCCGCGATGAGCGGGAAGATCCACCAGACGATGGGCCAGCAGTCCGGGCGCCGGTCCTGGGCCGAGCCGTGGAAGATCAAGATGGTCGAACCGCTGCGCATGACGCAGCACGAGGACCGGCAGAAGGCGCTGGCCGACGCGGGCTACAACACGTTCCTGCTGCGCTCCGACGACGTGTACATCGACCTGCTCACCGACAGCGGCACGAGCGCGATGAGTGACCGGCAATGGGCCGGCATGATGCTCGGCGACGAGGCCTACGCGGGCAGCCGGAACTTCTATCGCCTCGAGGAGGCCATCCAGAAGTACTACGGTTACCGGTACCTCGTGCCCACGCACCAGGGCCGCGGCGCCGAGCACCTGATCAGCCAGGCCGCGATCCGCAAGGGCCAGTTCGTGCCCGGCAACATGTACTTCACCACGACGCGCCTGCACCAGGAGCTGGCGGGCGGCATCTTCGTGGACGTGATCGTGGACGAAGCCCACGACCCCGCGGATCTTTCGCCGTTCAAGGGCAACGTCGACCTCGCGAAGCTCGAACAGCTCATCCGCGACCAGGGGGCTGCGAACATCGCCTACGTGAGCCTGGCCACGACGGTGAACATGGCGGGCGGCCAGCCGGTGAGCATGGCGAACGTCAAGGCGCTGCGCGAATTGTGCGACCGGCACGGCATCAAGCTCTTCCTCGACGCCACGCGGCTCGTGGAGAACGCCTGGTTCATCCAGGAGCGCGAGCCGGGCTACGCGGGCAGGTCGATTGCGGAGATCGCGCTCGAGTTCTGCAGCTACTCCGACGGCGCGTGGTCCAGCGCCAAGAAGGACAGCCTCGTCAACATCGGCGGCTGGCTCGCGGTGAACGACTGGACGCTGTTCGAGGAACTGCGCAACCTCGTCGTGGTGTACGAAGGCCTGCACACCTACGGCGGCCTCGCCGGGCGCGACATGGAGGCGATGGCGATCGGCATCGTGGAATCGATGCAGGACGAGCACGTCCGCTCGCGCATCGGCCAGGTGCGCTACCTCGCCGAGCTGCTCGACGACTGGCGGATCCCGATGGTGCGGCCCGTGGGCGGTCACGCCATCTTCCTCGACGCGCGCGCGTTCTACCCGCACCTGTCGCAGGACGAGTTCCCGGCGCAGACGCTCGCCGCCGAGCTGTACCTCGACTCGGGCATCCGCTCGATGGAACGCGGCGTCGTGAGCGCTGGCCGCGACCCGAAGACCGGCGGGCACCACTACCCGAAGCTCGAGCTCACGCGGCTCACCATCCCGCGCCGCGTGTACACGCAGGCGCACATGGACGTGGTGGCCGAGTCGGTCAAGGCCGTGTACGAGGCGCGTACCAGCGCACGCGGCCTGAAGATGGTGTACGAGCCCAGGTACCTGCGGTTCTTCCAGGCGCGGTTCGAGCCGCTGGCCTAGAAACTCTTGCGCGTCTCGACAAGGAACTGCACCGAGTCGATGCCGGGCTGGCGCACCAGCGGCACCGCGACGTCGATGTGCAGCACGTTGCCGAGCCCGGAGCGCGAGTT
>JAGVUU010000045.1 GCA_019136105.1 Gammaproteobacteria bacterium | reverse complement strand
CGCGACCGCGATCAGCACCACGATCACGCTGAACCCGAGCCGGTAGCTGTGAGTGACGTCGAACAGCGCGCCCGTGATCCAGGGCCCGAGCGCGCCTCCGGTGGCGTCGAGCACCGTGATGCCGCCCAAGATCTTGCCGAGCGAGCGAGCGCCGAACACGTCGGCGACGAGCCCCTGCAGCATGGTGTAGTTGCCGCCCCAGCCCAGCCCGAACAGGTAGAGCGCCGGCATCACCAGGCCAGGCTCGAGCGTCGCCAGCAGGATCGCACCCGCGAACATCAGTGCCAGGCACCCGCCGAACACCGCCTTGCGCGGCAGCACGTCGGCCGCCGCGCCGGCCGCGATCTTGCCGCCTTGCGCGGCAGCACGTCGGCCGCCGCGCCGGCCGCGATCTTGCCGATCAGCCCCATGACGAACAGGGGGAAATACGCCTTCGCGGCGTCGGCCGGGCCGAAGCCGAGGTCCGACATGTGCAGGAACAGGTTGTTGGCGAGGCCGAGGATCGAATAGAAGGTACAGAACGCCGCGGTGCCGATCAGCCAGAAGTTCGCGGAACGCAGCGCGTCGCCGAACTCGTAGCCGGCCAGCAACTTCGGATCCACCCCGTCGCGCGCTGCCTCGGCACCGTAAGCCTGCATGCCCACGCGCTCCGGCCACTCCTTGATCACGAACAGAATCACGGGCAGCAGCAGCAGCGGGATCAGGCAGATGATCGTGAATGCATCGCGCCAGCCGTGCTCGGCGATGAGTGCCGTGTTCACCTGCGGAATGAGCGCGTTGCCGAGGCTGATGCCTGAGAGCATCAGCCCGAGCGCGAGGCCGCGCTTCGCGACGAACCAGCGCGAGACGATGGTGACGCAGATGACGAGGCCGGCACCCGCGAGCGCCGCCCCGGTGAGCACGCGCATCAGGTACACGTCGGCGAGCGAGTCGACGAAGCTGTAGCCATAGAGCCCGCCCGACAGCAGCAGCACGCCCGCGACCATGACCGGGCGCACGCCGTAGCGGTCGGCGAGCCAGCCGCCCACCGGCGCGAGCGCGCCGGAAACGAGCAGCTGGATGGTATCGCCGAACTTGAGCGGGCCACGCTCCACGCCCAGTTCGGCAAGCAGCTTCGCGTCGAAGACGTTGAGGCCGGCAAGCGTCAGGGCGTTGGTGACCCAGATGACGAGGAAGGCGGGAAGAACGATTCCCCACCAGCCATAGAACTGCCAGCCCGTGCGATTCACGGGGCCGAAGTCTACACGCCGGCCGCTCACCCGGCGAACCCGAGCGCGCCGGGATTCATCAGGCCGCGCGGATCGAACTGGCGCTTCAATGCCTCGAGCGCAGCGAGCGTGGCCGGGTCGAGCGACGCGCGGTAACGGTAGAACTTGCCGATCTGGAAGCTCGTCGCGCCGCGTGCCGCGAACATGTCCGCCAGCTCGCCTCGCAGCCGCGCCACCACCGCGCGAGCGGCCGGGTTGGCTTCGAAGCGCGGCAGCCGTGCGAGATAGTCGGCATCGAGCACCCGCTCGTGGAAGGCGAGCCGCTCGTCGGGCCAGTAGAAGACGGGCTCGAGCAACAAGCCGGTGCTGCCGACCGTACAGCTCAGGTAACCGTGGTCGATCTCGAAGTGCTGCATGTCCGCCGCGTGGCGGGCGAACACCGCCTCGCATGCCTCGTACAGGTCCGTGCCCTCCGACAGCGGCACGATGCCGTGCACCGGCACCCAGCGTTCGCCGCCGGGGCCGAGCATGCTGTTCACTTCCATGAACGGGTTCGCGCGCATCACCTTGGGGATGGTGTTCTCAACCTCGCGAGCACGGCCCGCGGCGAGCACGCGGATGCGCGCGGCACGCGCCTCGGCGTCCGCAGCATCGCGCCCGTCCACGCCGAAGTGCACCGAGAAGCCGCCCTCCTCGAGGAAGTTGCGGCCAGCCATCACCACCTTCGCGCCTTCCTTGAGGCCCGCGAGCACGCCGCCCGCCGACTTGATCACCTTGCCGAGGGCTTTCGCATCCTCGGCGAGGCTCACGCGCTTCATGCGCACGGCCTGCAGGCCCGGGTCGAAGGCGAAGCACTCGCTCGCGAGACCCTCGCGTGCCACGTCGGCCATCAGTCCGTACACTGCGCCCGCCGAGTCCAGGCTGAAAGACAGGAAACGCGTGACGGCGGCCGGAATCAGCCGCAGCGTGGCCCGCGCCTTCACGCCGAGCGCGCCGCAGTCGCCGGTGAAGAGCCCCGACAGGTCCGGTCCGAAGTGACGGAAGAACGGGCGGCCGTTGGCGAGCGCCGCGCCGCCGGTCTTGAGCAGCGTGCCGTCCGCGAGCACGACTTCCAGGCCGAGCAGGCTTTCCTGCACCGGGCCGTGCAGCCCCGATCCCAGGAAAATGCTCCCCTGCGACAGCGCCCCGCCGACCGTGGCGCGCAGCCCGGACAACGGGCCCCAGTAGGGCGTGCGCAGGCCGTGGGGCGCGAGCGCGTCCGCCAGCGCCTTCCAGGTCACGCCGCACTCGACGGTCACGTAGCGGTCGGCCACGTTGACCTCGACGACGCGCTCGAGCCGCGAAGTGTCGAACGTGACGCTGCTCGCACGCACCGGCAGGTAGCCGTCCGTGTAGGACATGCCGCCGCCCCGCGCGATCACCGCGTGCCCGGCCCCGGTGACCGCCTTCACGGCCGCCGCAAGCTCCTCGACCGTGCCCGGACGCACGACGGCGACTGGCGCCACCGCAATGCCGTACACGTCCTGTGCGTGGAACTGCAGCTCCGCTGCAGCCGTGATCACGTGCTCCGCGCCGAGCAGTCCGGCGAGTCGCGCCACGAGGTCGTGTCCGGCAGCCGTCGCGGGCTGCGCCAGGCCTTGCGTCATCCAGTCCCCCTGCCCTTGTCTTCGGTTTCAGCGGTCGCCGGCGCCGATCCGGCGCCTGAATTCGTCCTCGTCGATGATCGTAATCCCGAGCTCCTGCGCCTTGCGCAGCTTCGATCCGGCGTCGGCGCCGACCACCAGCAGCGTCGTCTTCTTCGACACCGAGTCGGTGACCGTCGCCCCGGCGGCCCGTGCCGCGTCACGCGCTTCGTCGCGCGTGAGGCTGGCGAGCGTGCCGGTGATCACCAGCGTCTCGCCGGAGAGCGGTCCCTCCCCCGACGCGCGGGTGGGCGCAACGTCGGGCCACGATACACCGCGGTGACGCAGCTCGGCGATCACCTTGCGGTTGCGCGGTTCGTCGAAGAAGTCGCGCACGTGCGCGGCCACCACCGGCCCCACGTCGCGCACCTGTTGCACTTCATCGAGGGTCGCGGACTCGAGCGCTTCGAGCCGGCCGAAGTGCGTCGCGAGCGCGAGCGCGGTCGATTCACCGACGTCGCGGATGCCGAGCGCAAACAGGAACCGCGGCAGCGTAGTCTGCTTGCTGCGCTCCAGCGCCTCCACCAGGTTGGCCGCTGACTTCGGGCCCATGCGTTCGAGCCCCGCGAGCTCATCCGCAGTGAGCGAGTACAGGTCGGCCGGCGTCTCGACCCGGCCGGCGTCCACCAGCTGCTCGACCAGCTTGTCGCCGAGGCCCTCGATGTCCATGGCCCGGCGCGACGCAAAGTGCCGCAGGGCTTCACGGCGCTGCGCGCTGCACACGAGGCCTCCCGAGCAGCGGGCCACCGCCTCGCCCTCGTCGCGCGTGACGTGCGAGCCGCAGACCGGGCACTGCTTCGGCAGCTTCACGACGCGCGCGTCCTTCGGGCGCAGGTCCGGGATCACCCGCACCACCTCCGGGATCACGTCCCCCGCGCGACGCACCACCACCGTGTCGCCGATGCGCACGTCCTTGCGCGCGAGTTCGTCCATGTTGTGCAGCGTGACGTTGCTGACCGTCACCCCACCCACGAACACTGGTTCGAGGCGTGCTACCGGCGTGAGCGCGCCGGTGCGGCCCACCTGGAACTCGACGTCGCGGACGACCGTCGTCTCTTCCTGCGCCGGGAACTTGTGGGCCACCGCCCAACGCGGCGCTCGGGCGACGAACCCGAGGTCGCGCTGCCAGTCGAGCCGGTCAACCTTGTAGACCACGCCATCGATGTCGTAGCCCAGCGCATCACGGCGCCTCCCGATGCGGCCGTAGTAGTCGAGCGCACCGCGGACTCCCGCCACGACTTCGATCGCCGGGCAGGTGCGCAACCCGAACTCGCGCAGCGCTGCGAGCACTTCGCTGTGCCTGCGCGGCACCGGCCAGTGCCCGGTGGCGCCCACGCCGTAGCAGAACAGGTCGAGCGCCCGGCTGGCCGTCACCTTCGGGTCGAGCTGGCGCAGGCTGCCGGCCGCGGCGTTGCGCGGGTTGACGAACGTCTTCTCGCCGCGCTCGCCCGCGCGCCGGTTCAACTGCTCGAACGAACGGCGGGTCATGTACACCTCGCCGCGCACCTCCAGCAGCGGCGGCACGTCCGTGCCGCGCAGTGTGAGTGGCACCGACCGGATCGCGCGCACGTTGGCCGTGACGTCCTCGCCCTTGGTCCCATCGCCACGGGTGGCCGCCTGCACGAGCTTGCCGCGCTCGTAGCGCAGGCTGATCGCGAGGCCGTCGATCTTGGGCTCCGCCGAGTACTCGACCGACTCGACGTCGAGGCGTTCGCGGACGCGACGGTCGAAATCGACCACGTCCTGCTCGGTGAACGCGTTGTCGAGCGACAGCATGGGCACTGCGTGCACGACCTCGCCGAACGCGCCGCTCGGCGCGCCACCGACGCGTTGCGTGGGCGAATCGGGCGTGACGAGGCCCGGGTGCGCCTCCTCGAGCGCGCGCAACTCGGCCATGAGCGCGTCGTAGCGCGCATCGGAGACTTCGGGATCGTCGAGGACGTAGTAGCGGAAGTCGTGCCGCCGGATCTGCTCGCGCAACTCGGCGATGCGCTTCGCGTCCTCGGGGGCGGTCATCGGCTGGCGCCCGTCAGCCGTCCGCGGCGACGCCACGGGCGCGCTCGAACTCGGCCACCTCCTCGCGCAGCTGGCCGATGCGCGCCAGGCTGAGCGGGCTGCCGCGCTCGTCCTGCAACTGGCCACCGAGCGTCGCGGCCAGCGCGCGGGCCGTGACGATCAGTTCGTCGAACGCTCGCACTCCGGGCAGCGGCCCCGGCATCACGGCGAACAACGCAATGCCACGGAACTGGGCGCCCGGCATGGCTGCGGGATCGAACGTGCCGGGCTCTTTCAGGCTCGCGAGACTCACCATGGGCCGGCCGGCGTCGTCGAGGCGGTGGAAGATCTGGTAGCGGCCGAACTTGAAGCCGTCGGCCTCGATCGCGTCCAGCAGTTGCTCGCCGGAGAACTGCGCCCCGGCCGGCGCGACGACCCGCACCGCCACGATCTTCTGCGGCGCCGGCTTGCGTGGCGGCTCGGGGGGCGGCGCGCCATCGGACTCGAGTCGAGGTTCCGGGCGAGCACCCGGCTGCGGTTCATGCCGGGGTTCTGCCTTCGTCTCGAGGCGAGGCTCGAGGCGGACGGTGGGGGGCTCGACGTCGAAGCTGTCGTCGAGCTGCGGCTCCATGCGTGGCTCGCGCCGGCCGCTGCCGGCAGCAGGTCGCGAGACAGGTTCGGCATCGAACTCCTCGGCAGCGTTCGACCGCGCGTCCTCGAACGGGGCCTCGTCGTCCTCGGGCCCGTCATCCGCGGGCTCCGGCACCACCGGCACGGTCCGCGCCGGCTCGACCCGCGTCATCCGCTCGTGCTCGGGCGCCGCTGCCCTGCGCCGCGCGTGCAGCCCCCAGGCGTAGATCGCGGCGATCAGCAGCAGTCCAGCGGCAAGGAGGATCCAGCGGAGTTCGTTCATGGCATCAGGGTCACACCGCGGCCAGTCGCATCGCCTCGTCCACGTCGACCGCAACGAGCCGCGACACGCCCGGCTCGTTCATGGTGACGCCGAGGAGCTGGCTCGCCAGTTCCATGGTGGTCTTGTTGTGGGTGACGAACACGAACTGCACGCGGCTCGACATCTCGCGCACGATTTCGCAGAAGCGGCCGACGTTGTTCTCGTCGAGCGGCGCGTCCACTTCGTCGAGCAGGCAGAACGGCGCCGGATTCAGTTCGAAGATCGAGAAGACGAGCGCCACGGCGGTGAGCGCCTTCTCGCCGCCCGACAGCATGCTGATCGAGCTGTTCCGCTTGCCGGGCGGGCGCGCCATGATGGCCACGCCCGACTCGAGCACGTCCTCGCCGACGAGCTCGAGGTACGCCATGCCGCCGCCGAACAGGCGCGGGAACTTCTCCTTCAGGCCGGCGTTGACCCGATCGAACGTCTCCTGGAAGCGGCTGCGCGTCTCGCGGTCGATCTTGCGGATCGCCTCCTCGAGCGTGGACAGCGCGTCCGTCAGGTCGGCGAACTGGCGGTCGAGGTATTCCTTGCGCTCGGACTGTTCCTTGAATTCATCGATGGCCGCGAGGTTGACCTGGCCGAGCCGCTCGATCTTCTCGCCCGTCTCGGCGAGGCGCTGCTCCCAGGTGGTGACGTCCGCCTCCGGCACGAGACCCGCAGTGACGTCCGCCAGCTCGAGGCGCGTCGCCGCGAACTGCTCGAGCAACGTCTCGCGGCGCAGGCGCAGCTCCTGAACCGAGAACTTCACGTTCTCGAGCAGGTCGCGGGCGTCCTGGACCGCAGCCTCCGCGGTGAGGCGCTTCTCGTCGAGGTCCCGCAAGCCGGCATCGACCTCCTCGAGGGCCCGCCGCGCCGCGCCGAGCTCTTCCTCGACGACGACGCGCTGCTGCAGCGCCCGCTCGAGAGTTTCCTTGGCCTGCGCTTCGTTCGTCTCGCTTGCGGCGAGCTGCGCGTCGAGGTCGGCGCGGCGCGCCTCGAAGTGCGCGATCTGGCCGTCGAGGCGGGCGAGGCTCGCGAGCAGCGATGCGTGCCCGGTGCGGCGTGACTCGACACGGATGGCGACTTCACGGGCCGCGTTGCGGTCCTGCTCGGCGCGCTGCCGGGCATCCGCGAGCGACTGCCTGAGCGTCTCGCGTTCGGCTTCCAGCGCGAGGCGGCGGTCCTGCAGTTCGGCCATGGTGCCGAGCGCTTCTTCGAGGCGGGCACGCGCGGAGCGGTTGCCCGCGTTGGCCACCTCGAGCGCCCCTTCGAGTTCCGCGAGCTCGGTGGCCAGCTGCTGCATGCGGGCGCTGCGCTGCTCGGCCTTGGCGCGCAGCGAGTCGAGCTGCGAGCGGAGGTTCATGTGCGCCGCGCCACCGCGCGAGAGCTGCGCCTGCTCGTCGGCCAGGCGGTCTTCCGTCTCGCGGACGCGCTGGCGCACCGCCTCGAGTTCCGCGTCCAGCTCGCCGCTGCGCCCCTGCAGGCGCTCGAGCTCGGCACGCTCGCGACGCAGCGTCTGCTCGCGTTCGAGCACGCCTTCGTGGGCGTCGCGGTCACGGCTGACGCGCAGCCAGTCCGGGCCGATCCAGATGCCGTCCCGCGTGATGACCGACTGCCCGGCGCGCAGCCGCGGCCGCACCGCAAGCGCCTCAGCCAGGGTGCTGGTGGCGACGATGCCCTCGAACAGCGCATCGAGGCCCGCCGGGCCCTGCACGCGCGCGCGCAGGCTGTCCGCGTGATGGCCGTTGCCCGCAGGGCCCTGTGCTCCGGCGAAGAACGTCACGGTGCCCGCTGTAAGGCTTTCGAGCACGCTCGCCACGTCGTCGATCGAGTCGACGCAGACTGCCTCGAGGTAGGTGCCGAGCACGGTCTCCACGGCGCGGTCCCAGCCCGACTCCACGGTCAGCTGCCGGGCGAGCCGCGGATTGCCGCCGAGGCCACGCGACTCGAGCCAGTCCACGACCTTGCCCTGCCCTTGCCCGAGCGCGGCGCGCTGCAGCGCCTCGAGGGACACGATGCGGCCTTCCGCGTCCTGCGCCTCGCGCCGCGCGACACGCGACGCCTCGGCGAGCTCGCGCTCCCGGTTGCGCTCGGCCTGCAGCGAGGCGACGAGCCCGGCCATGCGCTCGCGCACGGCATCGACGGTGGCGCGCGCCTCGCTCTCCGCCTCCTCGATCTGCGCGAGTGTTTCCGCGACGTCCGCAGCAGCGAGCGCACCGTGCTCGCCTGTCGTGCGTTCACGCTGCGCGACGAGCCGGCGCAGCTGGTTGTCCATTTCCTCGAGGCGCGCCCGCTCTGCCTCGGCCGCGGACGACGCGGAGCGCAGCGACTGGTTGAACTGCTCCCAGCGCTCCTGCCAGTCGTGCATCGCCGCCTCGGCCGCGGCAAGCGACGCGGCCGCGGCCTCTTCCGACGCCCGCGCCGCTTCGAGGCCCGGCTCGAGTTCCGCGAGCGCTGCCGCGAGTTCCTCGGCCTGCGCCGCATCGCGCACGCGGTGGGCGCCCGCTTCCTGCAGTCCCTGCGCGATCTGCTCGAGCTCCTGCTTCTGCCGGCTGCGGATCTCGCGCGCGTGCTCGATGGCCTGCTCGCTGCGGGAGATCTCCGCGCCCACCTGGTAGTAACGGCCCTGTACCTCGGACAGCACCGAGGCCTTGCCGTCGTGCTCCTGCCGGGAGCGCTCGATCTGCGCCTCGAGCGAGCGCTGCTCGGCGAGGGCGGACTGCAGCGCGAGATCGCGCTCGTTGAGGATCACCTGGCGGGCACCCGACTCGCTCTCGACCTCGCGCAGCCGCAACGCGAGCAACTCCGCGTGCACCTGCCGCTCTTCCTGCTTCAGTACCTGGTAGCGCCGCGCGGTGGCCGCCTGGCGCTGCAGGTGGCGCAGCTGTTTCTCGACTTCGTCGCGCAGGTCGGAGAGGCGCGCGAGGTTCTCGCGGGTGTGCGAGATACGCGACTCGGTCTCCTTGCGGCGCTCCTTGTAGCGCGAGATGCCCGCCGCTTCCTCGAGGAACGCGCGCATCTCGTCGGCCTTCGCCTCGATGACGCGCGAGATCATGTTCTGCTCGATGATCGCGTAGCTGCGCGAGCCGAGGCCCGTGCCGAGGAACAGC
>JAGVUU010000153.1 GCA_019136105.1 Gammaproteobacteria bacterium | reverse complement strand
GCCGGCGCCGGACGCCGCGGCGCCTCGGGGGCCGGCGTCGGCACGCCGACGGGAGCCGGCCGCGCGGCGGGCTCGGCGGACGCAGCCGGCGCGTCGCCCTGGGCGGGATCCTTCACGGACGGGTCTTTCCACAATGCCATGGTCTTTTCCTCCTGCACGCAGGCGCGCGTGAATCTGGCCTCAATTTCTCTCAGATCCGGGCGATTGGCAATCGTTGCCCCGGGGAGCGTGACGCAACTAGCGGTTCATCCCAGCTAGTCACGCGACTTTGCGCAGGTACTATCCGCGGGGCAATCGGGAGGATGGACAGTGCAGGCAGCGTGGTCTCTCAACAATCGGCTCTTCCATGCCGCGATCGTCCTTTCGGGCGCGTCGGCGCTGATCTACCAGCTGATCTGGGTGCGGCTGCTGGGGCTCGTCTTCGGCGTCAGCAGTTTCGCGGTCGCCACGGTGGTGGCCGTGTTCCTGCTCGGCCTCGGGTTGGGCAGCTACTTCTTCGGCAAGTGGTCCGAACGAACCGACAACCCGCTCCGGATCTACATGTACGTCGAGATCGGCATCGCCGTGGCCTCGCTCGCGTCCTACGTGATCATCGAGCACCTGCCGGTCTACCGCTACCTGTACGAGTTCGCCTACAACAATCTCGACCTCTACGGGTTGTCGGTCGTGCGGCTGCTGCTGTCCGTCGTGGTGCTCCTGCCTCCGGTATTCCTCATCGGCGGCACCATGCCGTTGATCGCGAAGTATTTTCTGACGGTGCCGGCGACCCTGGGCGCAGGCTTCAGCAGGATCTACTACCTGAACACCCTGGGCGCGTTCTGCGGCGCGCTGCTCACCGGTTTCGTGCTGGTCCAGTACCTGGGCGTCTTTGCGACACTGATGGTCGCCATCGGCGGCAACCTCCTGGTGGCGGGCATCATCGCTCTGGGCAAATCGGAGTCGGTGCCGAGACCGCAGCCGGCCGCGCTGGGCGCTCCCTATTCCTACATGCTGCTGATCCTGTTCGTGACGGGATTCATCAGCCTGAGCTACGAGGTCCTCTGGGTCCGGATTCTCTCGACGTAAGGCCTCTCGACGTCGCAGGCATTCTCGCTCATCGTGGCGGGATTCCTGCTCGGATTCTCGATCGGTGCGTGGCTGGTGTCGCGCAGGATCGACCGGCGCGACGACCTCGAGGCATCGTTCAGCAGGGTCTGCATCCTGACCGCGCTGAGCGGGGCGCTCGTGCTGTTCCTGTTCCGCAGGTTCGAGCCGCTCACGGTCGCGCTCGAGACATCACTGCCCATCAACCACCTGACGGCCAGCATGGCGCTGGCGTTCGTGGTCTCCCTGATCCCTGCCGTGTTCATGGGGATACTGTTTCCGCTCGGCCTCAAGATCTACGCCCACGACGTGCACGAGATCGGCGAAAAGGCCGGCAAAATCCTCTTCTCCAACACCGCCGGCTGCGTGCTGGGCAGCCTGCTCACCGGGTTCGTGCTGATCCCGTTCGTTGGCATGTGGAACACGACGCTGATCCTCGTCAATCTCAGCCTGTTGCTCGCGCTCGTGATGTTCCTGCGGCTGCCCGCGCTTTCGCGAGTGCACTGGGCCGCGCTGCTGGTGGCGGGCGTGCTGGCGAACCTGCTGGTGTTCTCCGACAGCAAGACCTTTCACAAGGAAATGAACGGTCTCGGCGTCGTCTACTACGCCGAGGGACTGACGGGCACCGTCAGCGTCCTGGGCAACGACCAGTACCGGGGCGTCTTCGTCGACGGGCAGAACGTGTCGGGGACCGATCCGGTGCTGGTCGCGGACTCGAAGATGCTGGCCCACGTCCCGTTGCTGCTGGCACGCGACCCGCAATCGGCCCTGACCGTCGGTTTCGGCACGGGCACGACCTCGGGCAGCATGCTCGAGCACGACGTCGCCGTGTACGCGGTGGAAATCGAGGAGAAGATCCTCGAGGCCGCGCCGCTGTTCAGCGCGGTCAACCAACAGTCCTACGCCAATCCCACGCTGAACCTCGTGATGGACGATGCACGCAACTACATCGGCATCACCGACCGGGACTTCGACGTCATCGTCACCGACGTCACCAACCTGAAGTACAAGCGCAATCCCTACCTCTACACCCGCGAGTACTTCGAGATCATGCGGGACGCGCTGACCGAAGACGGCGTGGCCGCAGCCTGGTTGCCACTCGGGGGACAGTCGTTCGAAGACCTGCGCATCCTGATCGCCACGTTCGACGCGGTGTTTCCGCACACCACGGTCTGGTATTTCACCCAGTACCCGACGCACTTCGTCGTCGCAGTCGGCACGCCGGAACGCACTGCGGTCGACCTGGATGAACTGGAGAGGAAGATGGCCCGCGTGAGCGCCGACCTGAAGACCATCATGGTCGACGACGTCTTCGAGGTGGCCGGCATGTTGCTGCTCGGCGAACAGGACGTCGACCGCATGATCGCCGGCGCGCCGCTGCACACCGACAATCACCCGATTCTCGAGTTCTCGGACATGGGCCAATACATGCAGGTCGACGTCGCGCCCAACCTCGGCCGGCTCCTCGGCTACCAGGAGGAGAACCTGCGCCAGTACTTCACGGGTTCGGATGAGCAATTGGCCACGTTGAAGCAGCGCTTCAACGAGTACCAGCGCAATTACCGGATCTACGTCAGGGCCTACGAACGGGCGACAGAATAGCGGATGGTGCCGGCTGAGGGGCTCGAACCCCCGACCCCCTGATTACAAATCAGGTGCTCTACCAACTGAGCTAAGCCGGCGCGAGTTGCGGATTCTAACCGCGCACGCACGGAGCGGCGCGCGGCTGCGGTCACGGATTGGGCCGGGCGGCCGCTGCCTGCGCGTCGGCGGGCGGCTCCGCCGTCGGGCAGCGCCGCAGGCCGATGCCCGGCAACCGGCCCTCGCTGTCGGCACCGAGTTGCTCGGGCGACGGAAGCCCCGCGCTGGCCTGGCGGTCGATGTCGAGCCATAGCACGTCGGCTTCCCGGGTGCGCTCCACCGTGCGTGGCTCGAAGCCCGACATCCTGGCGATGGTGCGCGCCTGCTCGGCGCGCTCGGGCTCGGTGAACACGCCGAGCGAGATTACGGTGCCCGGCGCCTCCTCGCTCAGCACGTAGGCATCGGCGATGCCGGCCGTCTTCAGTTGCGCCAGGGCGTTGGCGGCGTCCTCGGGCGTGGCGAGGTCCTCGACGCGCACCCAGTCGCCCACGCGTACCGACTCCCGCGACTCGCGCAGCCGCACCGCGAACCCCAGGCGCGCGAGGCGGGCCTCTGCCTGCTCGGCCACGGGCCGCTCCAGGTAGGGCCCGACGCTCACGCACGCGAGCGCGGCATCGGACAGGTTCAGCGCCGCGTGACCCTCGCCTTCCGCTGCCACGGCAGGTACCTCAGCCTCGCGCAGCAGGCGGATCGCGCCCGGGTCGGTCGCACTCGGCGTCGGCCGGCCCGCGGCGGACGCGCGCGACGGCGCGACCCAGTGCACCCAGGCTGCGAACAGCAGGTTCGCGAGCAGCAACAACAGTACGAGCGCACGCACGGTTCGAACGTTTCCTTGAGCCGAAGGTCCGGGGGACGAATGTTAGCGGAAAAAGAAAGGCCCGCCCCCGTGAGGGAGCGGGCCTCGTACGCTCGATCTCGACCGGCTCGGCTTACTTGCCGGCGGCCATGAACGCCGCGACGCTCGTGATCTCGGCGTCGGTGAGCGTGATCTTGCTCTTGTGCTTCTGCTGGCCAGCCGCGATCTTCTTGATCGTGTCGGCGAGGGCCTTGGCATCCTCACCCGCGAAGTCGCCCGCCTCGTGGCACTCGGCGCAGTCGGCCTCGAACTTGGCCTTACCGTCCGCGTGGGCAGCCATGCCCCAGCCGGCCGCGCCGACAGCAGCAACCGTGACGACCAGTACCTTGCTCATCTTCATCGCTCTCTCCTCGGCTCAAAGCGGGGCCCGGCACATGCCGGGCCCATCGATAGCAACGCTCGCGGGCGCGAGCGGTTTACTTGCCGCCCTTGGACATGAAGGCCGCCATCTCCGTCGCTTCCGCGTCGGTCAGCTTGATCGCCTTCTTGTGCTTCATCTGGCCCGCCGAGATCTTCTTGATCGTGGCGGCCAGTTCAGCGGCATTCTCGCCCTCGAAATCAGCCGTCTCGTGGCACTCGGAGCAGAAGTCGTTGAACGTCGCCTTCGCGTCCGCCAGCGCGGCGCTGCCATAGCCGGCGAAGATCGCGGCCGCCGAAACAACCATCAAAGCCTTGATTTTCATCCAGTTTCTCCTGCTATGAACGACCCGGCGACTGCACGCTCGCCGGCACGGTATTGTCAGTCCGGCGCGATCATACACGACGAGTTCCTGCTCTTTTGAGTAGGTATCGAGCGCATAGGTTCAAACCGGGTCACGCGCCGGCAACCACCGCCAGCCCCCTGAGGACGAGATCCGGCACGTCTTCCCCCCGCGCCTCGAGATAGGGCCTCACCTCGGGCAGCGCGCCGCCGGTGAGCACGAGCCGCGGAGCGGTGCCGAGCAGCTTGCCGGCATCCGCGACACACCGGTCCACCCAGGCGGCGAGCGCAAGCCGGCAGCCGCGCTCGATCGCGTCGCGAGTGTTGTCGGCGAACGCCGGCCCCGCCCCCGGCGGGCTGGTGGCATGGAACGACGCCAGGTCGCTGGTGCCGTGCAGCAGCGATGCCACCATCAGGCGCGGCCCGGGAACGATATAACCGCCACGGTGCCGGCCGTCGGCCGCCACCACGTCGACCGTCGCTGCCGTACCGATGTCGGCGACGACGCATGCACCGCCTGCGTGCCGATAGGCCGCGATGGCAGCGAGCCAGCGATCGGCCCCGAGCAATCCCGGATCGGCATAGCCGTTCACGACGCCCGCGGCCTCGCGCTGCGTGGTGATGCGCTCGATGCCCCGCCCGGTCGCGGCTCGTGCCGCCTCGTCGAGTGCCGCGAGGCTGGCACCGCCGGCGACGCTCGCGGCGACCACGCGCTCCGCCGCAGCGCCCGCGAACAATGCTGCGCGCCAATCGTTCACCGTCCAGGCCGCGTGATCCGCGGCCTGCTGCGCGTCGAGCACGCCTCGCGCGCAGCGTGCCCACTTCACGCGCGAGTTGCCGACGTCGACCAGCAGCACCGTCATGGCGTCACCGGGCGCAGGCTCACGTCACCCGAGTGGAAGCGACGCAATTCGCCTGCGACTCGCACCAGTAGCGCTCCATCGTCATCGGTACCACACGCCTCGCCTTCCACGTCGCCGTCCGCCTGTGCGACGCGCACCTGCGCGCCCGCGAGCGCATCGAGTGCAGCCCAGCGTGGCGCGAAGGCCGTGAAGCCCTCGCGGGCGAACTCGTCGAACGTGTCGAGCATCGCCGCCGCCAGCGTCGCCGCCAGCTCGTTGCGGCCGGGCAGGCGACCCCCAAGCGCCTCGGCCAGATCGGCCACGGGCTGCGCACCCGGCGCGATCAGCGAATCGCGCGCCTCCTTGGGCAATGCCACGTTGATTCCCAGGCCGGCGACGATGCTCGCCGGGCCACCCGCTTCGGAACGCAACTGCAGCAGCAGGCCGCCGAGCTTGCGCCGCTGCCACACGAGGTCATTCGGCCACTTCACGCGCGCGTCGGCCAGGCCGATCGATTGCAGCGCTCGTGCGAGTCCGACACCGACCGCCAGGCCGAGCGCCGGCAGGCCGGGCGGCGTGTCCGCGAATGTCCAGCCGACGGAGAACGTGAGCCCCGATCCGAACGGCGCGAGCCACGAACGGCCACGGCGGCCACGGCCGGCGTGCTGCAATTCCGCGAATACGACCCGCGGCTGCCCGGGCAGCGGCGCGCTCGCGTCATAGAGATAGGTGTTGGTGGACGCGACCTCGAACAGCACTTCGAGACGTGGGCCGAGGCGCCAGCCACGCGCCTCGAGCAAACCGCCGATGCGCGTGGCGTCGAGCAGTTCGACCGGCCGGGGCAACCGGTAACCGCTGCGCGGCAGGCTTTCGACCTGCACACCCAGGCCGCGCAGTTCGCCGACGCGCTTCCACACCGCGGCTCGGCTCACGCCGAGACTTGCGGCGAGATCGGCGCCGGAGTGCAGCGCGCCGTCCGCGAGCAGCGCGAGCAGTGCTTCGCAGCGCCGGCTCATCGCGGGCGCAGCAGCCACAAGCGCCGTGCGCGGTTCTCATTGCCGGCGCGCATGCGCTCGATGTTGGCGCGATGCGTGTAGGCGACGAAGGCCGCCATCGCCAGGCCGAACACCACGAGCGGCGCCGAACGCGGTCCGGCAAGCGCGAAATAGACCGGCAACGTGGCGGTGCCGAGTATCGTGCCGAGGCCGACGAAACCGGTGAGCATCACCGTGGCGAGCCACACTCCGATCACCGGCACCAGCGCCAGCGGCGAGATCACGGCCACGGCCCCGATCAGGGTCGCGGCACCCTTGCCGCCGCGGAACTCGTACCAGACCGGATAGACGTGGCCGGTCACGACGGCCGCCGCGCAGGCAACGGTGAGCCACGTGCGGTCCACTGCCGGGTCGATGCCGACGAGGGGCAACGCCACGCCCGGCAACCACCCCACCGCAAGCAGCGCCTTGCCGACGTCGATCACGACGACGCCGAGCGCGAACTTCCAGCCCTGGGTGCGCAGCGCGTTGGTGCCGCCGGCGTTGCCGCTGCCTTGCTCGCGGATGTCCACGCCACGGAAGCGGCCCATGACGAGGCTGCCGAGCACGGCGCCCAGCAGGTACGCGATCAGTGTCTTGATGCCCAGTTCCAGCACTTGGCCCCTCCGCGGCCGATTCTAGCAGCGGCCAACGACAACCGCGTCATCAAGCGCATCTACTCCGTCGATTCGCTGGCCTACGGCGAGGACGGCATGCTGCCGAAGCAGACCAAGGAGTTGCTCGGCCTCGTAGCCTCGCTGGTGCTGCGCTGCGACGACTGCGTGAAATACCACCTCGTCGAATCGCGCGCCGCGGGCTCGAGCCGCAAGGAGATCGTCGAGGCGATGAGCATCGGCCTCGTGGTGGGCGGCACCATCGTCATCCCGCACCTGCGCCGCGCGATCGAGTTCCTCGACGACCTCGAGTCGGCGGCAGCGACCTAAGCTGCAGTCCCCGCCGTAGTCTGCCGCGCGCGGCGCCAGACGATGCGGTGGCGGCGAACCTTTCCGGGCGCCTCGAGCGGCTCTTCCGCACCAAGTTCGAGCCGGTCGCCGTCGAGCGCCACGTGCCGCACCTGCCGTGTGCCGATCAGGTTCGGGTTCATCGCGAGTTCCACGGCGTGGACGACGTGGCCGTCCGCCACGCTCCAAGTGCCCGCATATTGCAGGTAGCCTGCGAAGGCTGCGGCCTTCTCGGCATCACTGACGGCATTGGGGTCGGCGCGCGAGAGGCGCGCGCGCCCGGGCCGCTGCAACGCAGCCGACATGTGGCCGTCGGCCGAGTACATCAGCAGGCCTTCGGGCACCGCGCCGAATGGCTGGGTGACCCGGCCGCTCGCCGGGTACTCGATCGTCCACGAGACGAGGCGCCAAGCACCCACCAGCGCAGTTGCGATGCGGGCGTCGTCGTTGGGCCTGGTCATGCGGTGCCTCCTTCGGCCGCGCTTGCGCCGGACTGCGTTGATTGTGGCAGGAAGACCTCGGCCAGCATGCAGCGCACCGATCCGCCACCGAGCATTTCAATGTCCGGCACCGGCACGGGCACCAGCCGGTCAACGCATGCCGCCAGCGCGTCGCGCTGCGGCGGCGAGAGGCTGTCGATCGCCCGGCACGACCCGGCCAGCACGCGTGCACCGCCGGCACCCCGCAGCTCGAGTACGTTGCCCGCGAACGCCGCCATCTGCACCGGGTCGATGCTGACCACCTCGCGGCCACCGGCCGACAGGCGCTCGAGCAGCGCCTCGCGCTGCTGCACGGGCACCGCTGCGGCGCACACCAGCGCGTAGCGGGTGCCGATCGAGAGCATCACGTTGGTGTGGTAGACGGGCACTCCAGTGGCATCGGCAGCGTCGAACGTGACGGGCTCGTAGCCGAGCTCTGCACACAAGTCCTCGAGCACCTGGACGTGCGTGCGCGGCGAACGGCAGGCATAGGCCGTGCGGGTGACGTGGTCGAACACGACGCTGCCCGTGCCCTCGAGGAAATGGCCGTACAGCTCGTGGTGCGTGAGGTCGAGCAGGCGCTCGACGCGATAGCCTCCGCGCCGCTCGAGTTCGATCAGCAGGTCGAGCTGCCGCTCCCTGCGCCGGCTGGGCGCGAGCATCGGGTAGAGCACGACCGTGCCGTCGGCGTGGAGGCTCACCCAGTTGTTCGGGAACACCGCGTCGGGACAAGCCGGCTCGGCGCGATCGGCGAACGCGTGCACGGCCACGCCCGCTTCGACGAGCGCCGCGACGAGCGCATCGAACTCTGCGACGGCGGCGACGGACGCTGCACCGCCGGCCGGCGCGGGCGCCTGGAACCGGTTGCTGTCCGCGGTCTCCGGATTCCAGCCGAACGACGCCGGCCGCACCATCATGACCGCTGCCGCAGTCTGCTCGGATCGTGTGGTGGTCTGCGTCGTGGGCGCGCTCATGTCCGGATTGTAGGACACGCGGCTCGCCGGCCGATCGCGGTCAAGAGCCTGCCTTCGCAAACGCCACGATCTTTTCGCGGTTGGACACCACGACACCGCCCGGCGGCTCGACGGTGATGGCGAACGCGACGGCTCGGGAGACCTGCAGCGTGGGGTGCATCGGCACTATCAGCTCGTTGTGGCCCGGCGGCACGTCGAACACGCCGCCGTCGATGGGGTATCGATCGTCGCGCGCGGCATCGAAGATCCACAACTGATACTGGGCGCGCTCCGGATCGTTCGGCACGAAACCGTGCAGGCGCAGGAACCCGCGCTGGGTGCGTTCGTCCCACACGACGTCGCCGGAAGCCATTTCAGAATCGCCACCCCAGGCCCAATGACCGACACCCGCGGTCGAGAGCAGCTGCGCCCGCGCGCGCTCGGCGCGCCATTGGTCGAAACCGCCGGCCGCCGCCACGCCGGACTGGAATTCCATGAGCCGCGGCCACCAGCCGAATGCGGCGATCACGGTCGCCGCAGCGGCAACGAGCCACGGCAACGTGTTGCCGCGACTCGGGGGCTTTACCAGGGGTTCGCCGCGTTGCGCGGCGCATTCGCTCAGCCAGTCGTCGGCACAACGGTCGAGCCGCCGCCGCAAGGATGGCGGCATGCTCTCAGGCGCCGGATCGGGATCGGCTCCCGTGGACGCACTCAGGGCGTCGCCTCTCCCACCGCCGCGTTGTTGCCGATCTTCATCCACTGGCGTACCTGGATCAGTCCCCGTCGCATCTGCGTCTTCACGGTGCCGAGCGGCATGCCCGTCGCCGTCGCGATTTCGGAGTGCGTCATTCCCTCGAGCAGCCCCATGCGCAGCACCTTGCGCTGCTCCGGACGCAGCCGGGCCACGACAGCCGCCGCGCGCTCGGCCTCCACGCGGATCTCGCCATCGTTGCCGGGCTCGGCCCAGCGCACGTCCTCGAGCGACTCCTCGGAGTCCATCAGGTGGTTCATCCGTCCGCGCCGCATCCGGTCGATCAGGCGGCGGCGCGCGATCGTGGTGATGAACACCTTCTCCGAGCCCTGCGCCGCGTCGAAACGGCCGGCGCTCTTCCAGACGTCGATGAAGATCTCCTGGACCGCGTCCTCTGCGTCGGCCCGCGAGCGCGTCATGCGCCGCGCAATCGCCCACACGAGACCGCCGAATTCGTCGATGCACTCGCGCACGGCCTTGGAATCTCCGCGCGCCACCCGGGCAAGTACCGACTCCGTCATCGCACGCACCTCAATTCGCCAGCGGCTGTTGGTGGTTTCAGGTTTGCCAATCGTTTCTGTCTGGACCGAGTATAAGGGCAGTCTGTACAGGTTGTGTACAGTATTTTGCTATTCAATCAATAGATAGCTTCAATCGGGCGGCAGCGGCTTCCGTTGCATTGCGGTAATCACTTGTTGCGGACGATTCTCATTACCCGGAAACTCCACACGTCCAGACCCGAAGCCCACCGCAGAGTTCCCCCATGCCTCCCGTCAGCCTCTCCACGCTACGCAAAGGTGCCCGCGGCACGGTGGCCGACGTCCGCGACGACGCCCAGAGCCTCGGCGACGAGGCCCGTTCGACCGTCAGCCGGCGCCTGCTCGAGCTCGGCTTCATTCCCGGCGAGGCGTTCGAGGTGATCGGGGAGGTGTGGCCTGGTGGCGATCCAATGGCCGTCCGCCTCGGCAGCACGCTGTTCGCGCTGCGGCGCCGCGAGGCCGGCGCCGTCCTCGTGACGGTCGAGGGCGGCTGAACCCCCACATGCCCGCCCCTGCCCCCGCGTCCGAGGCGCTGCAACTCGCCCTCGTCGGCGTGCCCAACTGCGGCAAGACCGCACTGTTCAACCGGCTCACGGGCAGCCGCCAGAAGGTCGCCAATTACGCGGGCGTGACCGTCGAGCGCAAGGAAGGGTCCTTCGTCGGGCCGGCGCGTGGCCAGCGTTACCGCCTGCTCGACCTGCCGGGCGCCTACAGCCTCACGCCCACGACCCTCGACGAGGCGATCACGCGCGACTGCCTGCTCGGGCGCCTCGCCGGCGAGGCGCCGCCCGAGATGGTCGTCTGCGTCGTGGACGCGACGAACCTGCGCCTGAACCTGCGCCTGGTGCTCGAACTGCGCGAACTCGGCGTGCCGATGATCGTCGCGCTCAACATGAGCGACCTCGCGCGCGACCGCGGCTTCCAGCTCGACCGCGCGCGCCTCGAGCAGGAGCTCGGCGTTCCGGTGGTCGAGACAGTCGCGATCCGCGAGGGTGGCGAGCGCGCGCTGCTCGAGCGGCTCGAATCACTGCCGCGGCCGCCGGCCCGCGCGGGCACCGAGTGGCACACCCCGACCTTCGAACAGATCCAGGCGACGCAGCGCGACGTGCGCCGCATCCTGCACGCAGCGGGTTACGCGGAGCCTGCGCGCAGGCGCGCGCTGCGCCAGCTCGACGCGCTCGTGATCCATCCCGTCGCGGGCCCCCTGATCCTCGCTGCGCTGCTGTTCTTCGTGTTCCAGGCCGTGTTCAGCTGGGCCGCCGCGCCGATGGAACTGGTGGACGCCGGCGTCAGCTGGCTCGGCCAGGCGCTGCACGACGCGCTGCCACCGGGCGCGCTGCGCAGCCTGCTCGTCGACGGCGTCATCTCGGGTGCCGGCAGCGTGCTCGTATTCCTGCCGCAGATCCTGATCCTGTTCTTCTTCATCCTCGTGCTCGAAGACAGCGGCTACCTGCCGCGCGCCGCCTACCTGCTCGACCGCATGATGGGCAGCGTGGGCCTCTCGGGCCGCGCGTTCATCCCGCTGCTGTCGAGCTTCGCCTGCGCGGTGCCGGGCATCATGGCGACGCGCACGATCCCGAACGTGCGCGACCGCATCGCGACGATCATGATCGCGCCGCTGATGACCTGTTCGGCCCGCCTGCCGGTCTATGCGCTGGTGATCGCCGCGTTCATCCCGAATCGCCCGGTCGGGGCGTTCAACCTGCAGGGCCTGGTGCTGTTCACCTTGTACGTGGCGGGCATCGTGGCCGCGATGGTGGTGGCCTATGCGCTCAAGCGCACGGCGCTGCGCTCGACATACCACCCGCTGCTGCTCGAGCTGCCCGAATACAAGTGGCCGAACCTGCGCAACCTGCTGCTCGGCCTGTGGGAGCGCGCGAGGATCTTCCTGCAGCGCGTCGGCACCATCATCCTCGCGCTGATGATCGTGCTGTGGTTCCTCTCCAGCTTTCCGGCGCCGCCCGAGGGAGCCACGGGGCCCGCGATCCAGTACAGCCTCGCCGGCACCATCGGCCGCGCGCTGGAGCACGTGTTTGCGCCGCTCGGCTTCAACTGGCAGATCTCGCTGGCGCTGGTGCCGGGCCTCGCGGCCCGCGAGGTCGCGGTGGGCGCGCTCGGCACGGTCTATTCGCTGTCCGCGAACGGCGACGACGTGGCGGCCACGCTGGTGCCGATGATCGCGCAGACGTGGAGCCTCGCCACCGCGCTGTCGCTGCTCGCCTGGTACGTGTTCGCGCCGCAGTGCCTCTCGACGCTCGTGGTCGTGAAGCGCGAGACCAACTCGTGGCGCTATCCGCTGATCATGGCGGGCTACCTGTTCGCGCTCGCCTACCTCGCGGCCTTCGTCACCTTCCGGGTCGCGAGCGCGCTGCTCGGCTGAGGTGCGTCCATGCTGGAACCGATCCTCGTCGGCCTGATCGTCCTCGCGGCGGCGCTGTACGCAGCCTGGACGCTGCTGCCCGCGGCCGTCCGGCTCCGGCTCGCCCAGCGCTGCGGCGATTGGGGCCGCAGGCCGGGACGCGCCGGCTGGCTGCAGCGCGCCTCGATGGCCGTTGAATCGGCAGCCCGCAAGCGCGCTGGGGGCTGCAGCGACTGCAGCGCCGCGCAGGCGACCCCCAAGGCGCCGTCCAGGCGCCCACCTCCCGACGATTGATTGCCAGCCGTCTGCCGGCGCGACGGGCTTCGCGTTCCTTCGCTGCATTGCGGTAAATGCGTGCAGCCCCGCCCATCCTTCTAGGGTGAAATTCGCACGCGTGCCGCCCCCCGCGGCACGCGGTGCGTGCGCGTGGCAGGTCGCCCGTGGCGCGCCGACCGTCCAAGGGAGCCCAACGCATGTTCCGGACCCGCGATTTGCGCCTCACCGTACCCGCCCTCGGCCTGTCCGCGCTGCTGCTGCTGCTCGGCGGACCGGTCCCGGCCTCCGCCCAGGAAGCTGCCGCAACTGCCGATACGGCCGCCGCGCCAGCCACGGACCTGCCGACCATCCCGAACGAGAAGTGCTTCAAGTGCCATGACGACCCGGAGATGACCGCCGAAGCCGACGGCCGCTCCATGGCCGTCATCGAGGCTGAGTTCAAGACCGGCGCGCACAAGCGCCTCGACTGCGTCGAGTGCCATACCGACGCGCTCACCATCAAGCACCCGCGCAACGACCTCGGTCCGGTCTCGTTCGACGCGTGCATGGAATGCCACGAGGACGAGATCAACCCGTTCCAGACCAGCGTTCACTCGAAGGTGAAGGGCGGCAAGCCCGCGACCTGCCAGGGCTGCCACGGCAACATCCACACCACGCCGCGCAGCAACGACCCGAACGCCCCGATGTCCGACGTGAACCAGGTCCGCAACTGCGGCACCTGCCACGAAGACATGATGGAAGGTTATCTCGCGAGCGTGCACGCCCGCGCGCTGTTCCTCTCGGGCCTCACCGAAGTGTCGCCGGCCTGCAGCGACTGCCACGGCAGCCACGACATCCAGCGTCACGACGCCCCGGGCGCGCGCACCTCGCACGCCAAGAGCCCCGAGACCTGCGGTGAGTGCCATAAGGGCGTGCTGAAGGAATGGGACGAGAGTGCGCACGGCATGCTGTGGCGCGAAGGCAAGGACGGCCCGGTGTGCAGCACCTGCCACCAGGCCCACGCCGTCGAAGACCCGAAAACGGTCGAAGCGCGCGCGCACATGCCGAGTGACTGCGGCAACTGCCACGCCGACCTCTACAAGTCGTTCCACGACAGCTTCCACGGCAAGTGGGTGAGCGTCGGCCGCCCGTCCGCAGCCATGTGCTCCGACTGCCACACGCCGCACCACAACCTGCCGGCGAGCGACCCGCGCTCTTCGACGCACCCGGACAACCTGGCTCAGACCTGCGGCGCGAGCGGCTGCCACTCCGCCTCGCAAGTCAACGCCTCATTCCTGACGTTCATGCCCCACAGCGATCCGATGAACAAGGATCAGAACCCGTGGGTGCACTACATCTACATCTTCATGACGCTGCTGCTGCTCGGCGTGTTCGGCTTCTTCGGCCTGCACGCGGCGCTGTGGCTGCAGCGCACGCTGGTCGGCCGCCTGCGCGGCGAGTTCAAGGTGCAGCACTTCGGGCCGGGGCCGTACGTGCGGCGCTTCACCACCACGCAGATGTGGCTGCACGTTTCGATCATCCTGAGCTTCCTGCTGCTCTCGGTGACCGGCCTGCCGCTCAAGTTCGCGGCGGCCCCGTGGGCGCCGGGCCTCATGAAGGCGCTCGGCGGCGCGGACGTCGCGGCGTGGCTGCACCGCTTCGCGGCGATCGTCACGTTCGGCTACTTCGCCGTGCACCTGGCGATGCTGTTCCGCGACGTCGTGCTCAAGAAGCAGAAGGGCTACTTCTGGGGCTGGAAGTCGATGACGCCGAACCTGAAGGACCTCCAGGACCTCGTCGCGAACCTGAAGTACTTCCTGTACCTCGGCCCGCGCCCGTCGCTCGACCGCTGGGCGTACTGGGAGAAGTTCGACTACCTCGCGGTGTTCTGGGGCGTCGGCATGATCGGCGTCTCGGGCCTGATCCTGTGGTTCCCGGGCTTCTTCACCCAGTTCCTGCCGGGCTGGGCGCTGAACGCCGCCTACATCATCCACAGTGACGAAGCCCTGCTCGCCACGGGCTTCATCTTCCTGTTCCACTTCTTCCACACGCACCTGCGGCCGGAGAGCTTCCCGATGGATCCGGTGATCTTCACGGGCAGCCAGACGCTCGAACGCTTCAAGCACGAGCGGCCGTTCGAGTACCAGCGCATGGTGGACGAGGGCACGCTCGAGCAGCACTTCGTGCCGCCGCCGTCGCAGGCCCACATCCGGGTGGCGCACGTGTTCGGCTTCGCGGCCGTCGCGGCCGGAGTGTGGATGGCGATCCTGATCTTCAAGGCCATCGCCAGCGGTGCACTGCATCTGTTCTGACCAGACTGTGGCGAGTCCGCGGCCGGCCCGGGTTTCATGCCCGGGCCGGCCGCAGCCATTTCAGGTGGAGCGTAGGGGACGCCGGCGCTATGCTGGCGAGCGCCGGAGGCCGCGGCTGCGGGCCACGCAGGTGACAGACGACAACAGCACGCGCAGCCTTGGGGTCATTCGATGATCAAACATTTCTTCGCGGCAATCACGGGCAACGTCGTCAGCCTGGTCGGCACCCTGATGGCGGTGGTCGGCCTGCTGCTCATCATCGCGCTGCTGTCCATGCAGAGCCTCGGCGGCTTCCAGGGTGGCGCGTATCTCGGCATCCTCACCTTCGTCGTCCTGCCGATGGCTTTCCTGCTCGGCATCGTGCTGGTGCCGCTCGGCATGTGGTGGCGCAAGCGCCAGGACGCGAAGCTCGCCGCCCAGGGCAAGGAGTCCGGTCACCTGCCCGTGTTCGACCTGAACCAGGAACGCACCCGCGGCGTGCTCATCACGTTCGTCGCGCTCGCGATCCCGGTGCTGGCGATTGCGTCGGGCCTGACCTTCAAGGCCGTGCACTACATGGACTCCACCGAGTTCTGCGGCAGCGTTCGACCTGTATCCGCGACCGATCGAGACGCCGGTGCACTCGCTGCGCCCGGCGAGCGGCACCTGCGAGCAGTGCCACTGGCCGACGAAGTTCGTCGGCGAGCGCCTCAAGGTGCGCACGCACTTCGCGGACGACGAGCAGAACACCGAGCTCAAGACCGCGCTGATGGTCAAGGTGGGTGGCCGCGAAGGCGGCTCGTCGCACGGCATCCACTGGCACGTCGACCCGAACAACACGGTACGTTACCTGGCCGACCGGAGCCGCGAGACGATCTACGAGGTCGAGCTCACCGACAAGACGACCGGCGAGACGAAGCTCTACAAGACCGAGGAAGCGGCACCCGCGGGCCTCGAGTGGCGGACGATGGACTGCATCGATTGCCACAATCGCCCAGCGCACAATTTCCGCAGCCCCGAGTACGAAGTCGATCTCGCGCTGTCCGAGGGACGCATCGACCGGACCCTGCCCTACATCCGCCGCGAGGGCGTACGCATCCTGAACGAGTCCGAGTCCGCGTACGATTCGCACGATGCGGCGCGCGAGGGCATCGCGGCGGCGACGAAGGCGTTCTACGCCGCGAACTACCCGGATCTCGCGGAGTCCGAGGCCGTCGCGCAAGCGGGCAAGGCGCTCGGCGACGCGTACAGCTGGAACATCTTCCCGCACATGAGGGTGACGTGGAACCTGTACCCGAACCACATCGGGCACCAGGACTCCCCGGGGTGCTTCCGTTGCCACGACAACAAGCACAAGACCGCGGACGGCGACAAGATCGGCAAGAAGTGCAGCACCTGCCACAACCTGGTGGTCGAGGAAGAGAGCGACTCCAAGCTGTTGCAGGAACTCGGCCTGCAGGAGCCGCCGCCGGAGCCGGTGGCGGCGGAGGCTGCGCCCGCCGGTGAAGCGCCGGCGACCGGAACGACCAACTGACGTGATCGCTGCCTTGCGCGGGCAGGCTTCAGCAGAAACGGAATCGGCCCCTCACGGGGCCGATTCTTTTTGCGGACGGAGTGTTCGCAGCGCTATTGCGGAGACTTCTTCACGCAGCCCGCCTCGCCGGCGCGCGCCACGATCTTGTTGACCTCGTTCATGTCGATCGGCAACGGGTCAGTCGACTCCACCTTGCCCGCGGCCTCCAGCTCGTCGCGGAACGGCTGGCATTCCGGACGCTCGTCGATCAGGGGAAGGAGTTTCGCCGGGTAATCCGCGGGACCCATGCTCGGCTTGGGAGGCTCCGGCTGGGGCGCGACGGCCGCGGCATCCTCCTCTTCGTCGTCTGCCGCCGTGGGAGCCGGTGCCGGCTTCGAGCAGGCAGCGAGCATCGCGAGTGCCATCACTCCTGCCAGGGCAATTCGTTTCGTCATCGTTGCGGAACTCACTGCAGTACCCCCGTGCGGGGCCGCGCAAGGATGCCACAACTGTGCCATGCTCGCGCGCCTCATGCCGCTGCTCACCCTCGCCGACGCCGAACTCGCCTTCGGGTTGCACCCACTGCTCGACCGCGCAAACCTGTCGGTGCGCAGCGGGGAACGCATCGGCCTGATCGGCCGCAATGGCACCGGCAAGTCGACGCTGCTCCGGGTGATCGCGGGCCAGCTCGCGCTCGACGGCGGTGAGCTCCGCCGCCGCGACGGACTGCGTATCGGCGTCGTCGAGCAGGAGCCGTCGCTGCCGCCCGCCGCAACACTGCGCGAGAGCCTGGTGATCCGCGGCGGGCTCGAGCGCATCGCGGACGAGCGTGCCCGCTGGCAGGCCGAATCGCGGCTGGTCGAGTTCCTGCACCGCTTCGGGCTCGACGAGCAGCTGCAGCCCGGCGTCGCATCGGGCGGCGAGTGCAAGCGCGCAACGCTCGCGCTCGCCCTCGCGCTCGAGCCGCAGTTGCTGCTGCTCGACGAGCCCACGAACCACCTCGACATCGACGGCATCCGGCTGCTCGAGGACCTGCTCACGAAGGGCGGAGCGACGAGCATCTTCGTCACGCACGACCGGTCGTTCCTCGACGACGTGGCGACGCGCATCGTGGAACTCGACCGCGGCCTGCTGCGCTCGTACCCCGGCAACTACGCCGACTACGAGCGCCGCAAGGACGAGCAACTCGCCGCGGAGGCCGTCGCCAACCGGCGTTTCGACAAGTTCTGGGCGCAGGAAGAGGTCTGGATCCGCAAGGGCGTCGAGGCACGCCGCACTCGCAACGAGGGCCGCGTGCGCCGCCTCGAGGAGCTGCGCGAGCAGCGCGCCGCCCGCCGCGAGCGCCTCGGCGCGATGAAACTCACGCTCGACGCGGGCGAGCGCTCCGGCAAACTGGTCGCGGAACTCGAGAACGTCACCAAGCGCTATGGCGGAAGAGCCGTGGTCGCGGGCCTGTCGCTGCGGATCATGCGTGGCGACCGGTTCGGGCTCATCGGCCCGAACGGCGCGGGCAAGTCCACGCTGCTCAAGCTGATCCTCGGCGCGCTCGAACCCGACGAGGGCTCGGTGCGCCGTGGCACCAACCTGCAGGTCGCGTACTTCGACCAGCTGCGTGCCCAGCTCGATCCGGAGCGCAGCGTCGCCGCGACCGTGAGCCCGACGTCCGACTGGGTCGAAGTCGGTGGCGGCCGCAAGCACGTGATCAGTTACCTCGGTGATTTCCTGTTCGCACCGCAACGGGCCGAATCGCCCGTGCGCATGCTCTCCGGCGGCGAACGCAACCGGTTGCTGCTCGCGATGCTGTTCGCGCGCCCGGCGAACGTGATCGTGCTCGACGAGCCCACCAACGACCTCGACATCGAATCGCTCGAGCTGCTCGAGGCTACGCTGCAGGAATACCCGGGCACGGTGCTGCTGGTGAGCCACGACCGCCGCTTCCTCGACAACGTCGTCACCCAGACGCTGGCAGCGGAAGGCGGCGGACGCTGGAAGGAATACGTCGGCGGCTACAGCGACTGGCTGGAGCAGCGGCCGAGAACCCCGGACCCTCCTCCACGCGCAACATCCACCGCAGCCGCGGCGGAACGTGTCAACAAGCCGGGCGAAGGGCGGGGTGAAGCCAAGCCGGCCAAGCTCTCCTACAAGGAGACGCGGGAACTCGCGCAGCTGCCGGCCCAGATCGAGGCGCTCGAAGTCGAGCAGCGGGCGATCAACGAGCGCATGAGCCAGTCCGACTACCACAAGCAGGGCACGGCGCAGATCAGGGCCGACGGCCTGCGCCTGGCGGAAATCGAGCAGCAGCTCGCCGCCGCGTTCGACCGCTGGGCCGAACTCGAGGCCCGCGCGGCCGCCCTCAAGACGAACGGGCCGGCTTGAAGCCGGCCCGTGCCTGGAAAAAGTGCGCCCACCCTCGCAAGGCGGGCGCAATGCGTCACGAGGACGCCAGGGGGTCAATCACGGGAGTGTCTGTGTGCCTCCGTCGGCCGGATCCTTGGTCCAACCCAGCGCAGTCCACTCGATCTGGTTCGAGAAGTGGCAGTCTGCGCAACCGTTGTTGCGTCCGTATGCCATTTCCTTCGGCGCGACCTCGTGGTCGACCTTGAGCAGCATCACGGTGTTGACGAACTC
>JAGVUU010000286.1 GCA_019136105.1 Gammaproteobacteria bacterium | reverse complement strand
GTCACGGTTTCAATTGCACCGAGCGCACCGACTTCGACTCGGCGAGCGCGCACCTCGCGTTCGAGCGCACGATCGAGTTCTTCCGCAAGCACGTCGGTTGAACCAGGAACAACGCAATGACCCTCACGCTCAAGGATCCCACCCTCCTCCGCCAGCAGTGCTACGTGGACGGCGCATGGATCGACGCCGACGCCGGCGGCACGATCGGCGTCAAGAACCCCGCCACGGGTGGGCCGATCGGCACGGTGCCGAACGCGGGCGCAGCCGAGACGCGCCGGGCCATCGAGGCGGCGTCGCGCGCCTTCCCGGCGTGGGCCGCGAAGACGGCCAAGGAGCGCGCGGCGATCCTCCGCCGCTGGCACGACCTGATGCTCGCCAACGTCGATGACCTCGCGGCACTCATGACGGCCGAGCAGGGCAAGCCGCTCGCCGAATCGAAGGGCGAAATCGCCTATGCCGCCTCGTTCATCGAGTGGTTCGCAGAGGAAGGCAAGCGCGTCTACGGCGACGTGATCCCGGGGCACCAGCCCGACAAGCGCATCGTCGTGCTGCGCCAGCCGATCGGCGTCGTGGCGGCGATCACGCCGTGGAATTTCCCGGCGGCGATGATCACGCGCAAGGCGGGCCCCGCGCTTGCCGCTGGCTGCACCTTCGTGTGCAAGCCGGCCACGCAGACGCCGTACTCCGCGCTCGCCATGGCAGAGCTCGCCGAGCGCGCCGGCGTGCCGCAGGGCGTGTTCAGCGTCGTCACGGGTTCCGCCACGGTGATTGGCGGCGAGATGACCTCGAACCCCATCGTGCGCAAGGTCACCTTCACCGGTTCCACGGAAATCGGCAAGAAGCTGATGGCGCAGTGCGCGGGCACGCTCAAGAAGCTGTCGCTCGAGCTCGGCGGCAATGCGCCGTTCATCGTGTTCGACGATGCCGACCTCGACGCCGCGGTGCAGGGCGCCATCGCGAGCAAGTACCGCAACACCGGCCAGACCTGCGTGTGTGCGAACCGCCTGCTGGTGCAGGAAGGCGTGTACGACGCGTTCGTCGCCAAGCTGGCCGACGCCGTGCGCAAGTTGCGCGTCGGTGACGGCCTGAAGGGCCCGACCGAGCAAGGCCCGCTGATCGACGAGAAGGCGGTGGCCAAGGTCGAGGAACACATCGCCGACGCCGTCGCCAAAGGCGGCAGGATCGCGCTCGGCGGCAAGCGTCACGCGCTCGGCGGCACGTTCTTCGAGCCGACGATCGTCACGCACGTCACGCCCGACATGCTGGTCGCGCGCGAGGAGACGTTCGGCCCGATCGCACCGATCTTCAGCTTCAAGGACGAGCAGCAGGCGATCCGCATGGCGAACGACACCGAGTTCGGCCTCGCCTCCTACTTCTACACGCGTGACCTGGGGCGCACCTGGCGCGTGGCGGAAGGCCTCGAGTACGGCATCGTCGGCGTCAACACGGGCCTGATCTCGACTGAAGTCGCGCCGTTCGGCGGCGTCAAGGAATCCGGCTTCGGCCGCGAAGGCTCCAAGTACGGCATCCTCGACTACACCGAGCTCAAGTACCTCTGCATCGGCATCTGACGTTGCCCACTAAGCTGTCGGATCGGGCGCTGCTGGTCCTGCTCGCAGCGATCGCCGCGCTCGGCCCGATTGCGACCAATCTCTACCTGCCGGCGCTGCCGGCGGTGCGCGAGTACTTCGGCGCCACCGTCGCGGCGGTCCAGACCACGTTCTCCGTCTCCCTCGTCGCCTTTGCGTTCGGCATCCTCGCCTGGGGCCCGATCGCCGACCGCTACGGCCGCCGCACCGCGGTGCTGAGCGGGCTCGGCATCATGATGGCGGGAGCCGTAGTGAGCTTCCTCGCGCAGGACCTCGCGACGCTGGTCCTGGGGCGCGGCATTCAGGCATTCGGCACGGCCACGGGCATCGTCGTGGCCCGCGCGATCCTCACCGATCTCTACCCCGTCGAGCGCATGTCGAAGGCGCTGGCGAACGTGACGATGGTCGCCGTGCTCGGCAATTCGATTGCACCGGTGCTGGGCGGGTTCATCGCCGCAGGGCTCGGCTGGCGTTCGATCTTCGCGGTGCTGGTGGTGGCCGCATCGATCATCGGCCTCTTCACCTGGCGGCGACTGCCGGAGACACGGCCGCCGACCGATCGACCGCCGCGCGGGCACGAGATGGCAGCGACCGCATGGCGCCTGGTGCGCATGCCGATGTTCGCCGGCTGCGTGCTGCAGAGCGCCGTCGTGTACGCAACGTTCCTCGTGTTCATCTCGCTCGCGCCGTACGTGATGGTGTCGGCGCTCGGCCGGCCCAGCACCGAGTTCGGCTTCTATTACCTGTTCATTGCCGTGGGCTATTTCTTCGGCAACTGGTCGGTGAGCCGCTTCATGTCGCGCCACGACCTGCACTGGATGGTGGTGGTCGGCGTGCTGCTGAGTGCCGTGGGCGCCGTGGCAGCGCTGGTGTTCGTGGCTGTGGGGCTCACCCATCCGTTGTGGATCTTCGTGCCGATCGCCGTGCTGTCGTACGGCCAGGGCCTCGCGCTTCCCAACGTGACCGCCACTGCAGTGAGCCTCGCGCCCCAGCACGCTGGGGTTGCATCGAGCACGATCGGCTTCCTGCAGCAGATCATCGGGGCACTGTGCGTGCAGTGGATGGGCGGCTTCTCGACCGACACTGCGCTGCCGATGCTGCTGTTCTGCGCCATCGTCTGCATGATCGGGCTCGGGATGCTGTACGTGTTCCCGCGCGTCGAGGCCGGAAACAGAAAATAGGGGACATTCTCCTATTTTTCGCCCTGAAAAATAGGAGAATGTCCCCTATTTTCTGCAGAATGCGCCCATGACTTACGTCGGCACTCCAGACTACACCCACGGCACGCCCGCCCGCCTCGGCGTGCTCCTCGTCAACCTCGGCACGCCCGACGAGCCGACCACGGCCGCGGTGCGCCGCTACCTCGCCGAGTTCCTGTGGGACCCGCGCGTCATCGAGGCCCCGCGTCCGCTGTGGTGGCTGGTCCTGCACGGCATCATCCTGCGCACGCGGCCCGCGAAGAGTGCGCACGCCTACCAGAAGGTGTGGACGCCGCAGGGTTCACCGCTGCTGCTCGAGTCACGCGCGCTCACGCAGGCCGTGGCGGGGCGATTGCAGAAACGCCTGGGCGACCGTGTGCGCGTCGAGCTCGCGATGACCTACGGCAACCCGTCGATCAAGGACGCACTCGACCGCTTCCGGCGCGACAACGTGCAGCGACTGCTGGTGCTGCCGATGTACCCGCAGTACTCCGCCACCACCACCGCTTCGATCTTCGAACGCGTCACGGCGGAGCTGTCGCGTTGGCGCTGGATCCCCGAGCTGCGGATCGTGAACCAGTATTGGACGGAGAGTCGCTATGTCTCCGCATTGAGTGACAGCATTGCCGCGCACTGGCAGCAACACGGCCGCAAGCACCTCGTGTTCTCGTTCCACTCGATCCCGAAGCGGTATTTCCTGGCCGGCGACCCCTATCACTGCTTCTGCCAGGCAACGGCACGCCGCGTCGCCGAGCGCCTCGGCCTAGAGAAGGGCGAGTGGTCCGTGGGCTTTCAGTCGCGGTTCGGGCGCGAGGAGTGGTTGAAGCCCTACGTCGATTTGCTGCTCGCCGAGTATGCGCAGATGGGTCCGAAGCGCGTCACGCTGGTGTGCCCGGGGTTCGCAACCGATTGCCTCGAGACCATCGAGGAGATCAACATGCAGAACCGCGAGGCGTTCCTCGGCGCGGGCGGCGAAGCGTTCGACTATGTGCCGTGCCTCAACTCCACGCCGCCGCAGGTCGAACTCTACGAGCATCTCGTGCTGAAGCACGCGCAGGGCTGGCCGGAGCTCGAAGGACGCGACGATTCGGCGGAACTGCCGAAGTCACGCGAACGCGCGCTCGCCCTGGGCGCGAAGAACTGAGCGGCTGATGCTCGGGCGCTTCCTCGAGATCGGCGTCCGCTCGCCCGACATTCCGGAGTCGCTCGCGTTCTACGAGTCGCTCGGCTTCGTGCAGGCATCGGTCGGCGACACCTGGAGCCACCCTTATGCGGTGATCACCGACGGCCGCCTGCACCTCGGCCTGCACGCGCGCGAGTTCGAGTCGCCGTCGCTCACCTGGGTGCGGCCTGACCTCGCGTCGCACGTTGCGGGGCTGCGAGGGTTGGGGGTCGAACTCACGGTGGAGCGGCTCGGCGAGGACGCGCTGCACGAGATCGGCTTCCTCGATCCTTCGGGACAGATGGTCACCCTGCTCGAGGCGCGCACGTTCTCGCCGCCGGCGCTCGCGCCCACGCACGCATCGCTGCTCGGTTACTTCGAGGAGTTCGGGCTGCCCACCGCCGACCTCGAGCGCGCCACGGCCTTCTGGGATGCGCTCGGATTCGTCGCTTTCGACCCGGTCCGCATGCCGTTCACAAAGGTGGTGGCGGCGGGCCGCGACCTCAACGTCGGGCTCTACGACGTGGACCTGCGCAATCCCGTGCTGACCTTCTCGGACGCTGCGATGCCCGACCGCATTGCGGCGCTGCGCGAGCAGGGGCATCGGTTCGTCGAGCGGCTGCCGCGCGGGATGAACCCTCGCGAGAACGCGATTCTGGAGGCACCCGAAGGCACCTGGCTGCTGCTCACCACCAGCCGCGAATAGCGGTCCCGCGTCTCACCGCCGCACCGCGTGAATCTCGAACGAGACCTCCACGGCATCTGCGACTGCGATCGCCCCTCCGCCAATGCTGAACGGCGTGATGCCGAAGTCCGATTGCAGGACAGTGAACGCCCCGCGGGCGACGATCGCGCCGTCCGTGCGGACGATGGTGAGTGGCACGTCGATCGAACGCGTCCGGTCCTTGATCGTCACGCTGGCAGTGACGGTTGGCTGGTCCCACGTTCCGCCGAGCGAGCCTGCGCGCACCACGATCTCCGGGTAGCGCTCCCCGTCGAGCACTTCTGCGCGCAGCATGTTCGTGCGCGTGCCTTCGCGTGCTGACTCCGAGAGCTCTCCGGGAAAGTAGGGGCCCGCGGCCGCACGGGCGTCCGGGTCGTCGACGACCAGACCAGCGACAGCCATCCTTACTTCGAACCCGGAGGTCGCGGGCGTACCGTTCGTCCAGGCCTGTCCGGACTCGCTTGCCGAGGTGATGACGTGGTTGTGACCGAGTTTCGCGAGCCGCCCGGCGCGATAAACGCGCAGCGTGACGTTGCTGCGATCGGGTTCGATCGTATAGACAGTCGTATCCGAAGGGATCGGCAATCCGGTCGCTTCTGCCGCAACTGCGGGCGCAGGCGGTGGCGAGTCCCCACGCCGCGGGCCGCAACCCGAGAGCGCGGCCACGCAAACGAGAGTGAGAACCAGTCGAAGGCCGCAGCGCGGCGCAGCAAGGTTGCCCGTCTGCGCTAACATGTCCGGATTCGTTACTGGTTCCATCGAGGTCTGGTCATGCCGTTGCGTAATACCGCGAACAGTTACGGTGCCGTCGCCAAGCTCCTGCACTGGGGCATCCTCGCGCTGATCATTGCACAGTACCTGCTGGCGGAGTCGGCCGAGGAACTCGAGGACGGGCCGGACAAGTTCGCGACGATCGCCAATCACAAGTCGATCGGCATGCTGATCCTGCTGCTCATGCTCGCGCGCATCGGCTGGAAGCTCGCCAACCGCGGCCTGCCGCAGCCGGTGCCCATGGCGCGCCCGCAGCAGATCGCGGCGGCGGCGGGGCACGGCATCCTATACCTGCTGCTGCTCGTGCTGCCGCTGAGCGGCTGGATGATGTCGTCCGCGGCCGGCTACCCCACCGCACTGTTCGGGCTGTTCGAGTTCCCGATGCTGCTCGGCGAGAACCACGATCTGCACGAGGCCCTCGAGGAAGTGCACGAGACGTTGTTCAATGCCGTGGCGATCGTTGCCGCGCTGCACGCGCTCGCGGCCGTGTTCCACCACGTGTGGCTGAAGGACGACACGCTGCGGCGCATGCTGCCCTTCGGAAAATAGGAGAATGTCCCCTATTTTCGGTTGAGCGAACTCACGACCCAGATGGCGAGCGCGCTCAACACCACGCCCGGCACCATCTCGTAGAGCGCGAAGATCCCGCCGCTGCCCTGCTTCCACAGGATGACGGTGAGGCCGCCAACGAGCATGCCCGCGAGCGCGCCATTGCGCGTCATGCGTGGCCAGTAGAGCGACAGCACGATCGCCGGCCCGAACGCGGCGCCGAAGCCGGCCCACGCCCACGCCACCAGGTCGAGCACCTTGTTCTCGGGGTTGAGCGCGAGCACGTAGGCGAGCAAGGCAATCGCCAGGACCGCGCCGCGCCCGATCCACAGCAACTCTGCACGCCCCGGGTCGCGGCGGAACAGTCCCTTGTAGAAGTCCTGCGCGAACGCTGACGACGCCACGAGCAACTGCGCCGACGCCGTGCTCATGATCGCCGCGAGGATGCCCGAGAGGCAGATGCCCGCGAGCACGGGGTGCAGGTGCGTCGTCGACAGCTGAATGAACACCTTCTCGGTGTCCGGCCCGGCAAGCGGCGGCGAGATGATGGCCGAGCCCGCGAGACCGACGACCACGGCTGCGAGCAGCACCACGATCACCCAGCCCATCGCCACGCGGCGCGCCACCGGCATTTCGTCGGCCGAACGGATCGCCATGAAGCGCGCAAGGATGTGCGGCTGACCCGGGTAGCCGAGGCCCCACGCGAGCAGCGAAGCGATGCCGATGACGCCGAGCGCCTCGCCGCCGCTGCCGAGCAATGGATCGAGCAGCGCCGGATCACGCGCCTCGATGGTCGCGATCATGTCGCCGAACCCGCCCGCCAGCCCGACGCCGATCGCCGCCACGAGGATCAGCGCGAAGAACATCAGCGTGCCTTGCAGCACGTCCGACCAGCTCACCGCCAGGAAGCCGCCGAAGAACGTGTAGGCGAGCATCACGATGCTGCCCCAGAACATGGCATCGTGGTAATGCATGCCGAACAGCGACTCGAACAGCCGGCCGGTCGCGACGAACCCCGAGCTCGCGTAGAACGTGAAGAACACCAGGATGAACGCCGCGGTGATCGTGCGCAGGACGCGCGAGCGGTCGTCGAAGCGGCGCTCGAAGTAATCGGGCATCGTGAGCGAATCGCCGAGCTGCTCCGTTCGCACGCGCAGCGGGGCTGCGATGAATTTCCAGTTGAGGTAGGTGCCGAGGATCAGGCCGGCCGCGAGCCACACGGCGTCGAACCCCGCGAGGTACGCGAGGCCCGGCAGGCCCATCAGCAGCCAGCCGCTCATGTCGGAGGCCTGCGCGCTGAACGCCGTGACCCAGCTGCCGAGCGAGCGGCCGCCGAGGATGTAATCGGCGAGGTTCGACGTGCGGCGGTAGGCGATGAAGCCGAGCACCAGGCAGATGCCCATGTAGACGACGATGGTGCCGACGATGACCGGTGTGTTGATCATTCTTCTGCCTCGCCGGCACGGGCCCGGCGTTCTCCCCCAATCAATGACTTGGGCCGCACACCTCGCGCGCGCGCGACGAGCTGCAACGGCAGGTTCACGGAACCGTCACGATCCGTGTCAACGCGCGCTGCATTCTCGCACACACCGGAACCGTCAGCTCCCGACGGTCCGGCGACTGGCAGGCCGCGGCGAGGCAGCATCAGCCGAACATCGGCAGCAGGGACGGATGCGCTAAGCCCTCAACGCGGTCCTCGCACGCCGGGGCAGGGATCCCCCGCCCTGCCCCGGCCGCTCTTTTCTGCCCTGCAACCTTCTGCGCCCCAGCTGCATCCAACGAAGTGTCCCCTTCGTTGCCGGATGCCCCAGCCATGACGCACACCATCGCCCGTCTCGTTGCAGCCGTCGCGCTGCTCGCCCTGCCCCTGACCGCATTCGCGTGGGACGACTGCAAGTTCTCCGCGGAGCGCAAAGGCGGCATCGACACCGCGGGCGCCGAGCGAGTGGAGATCCTGGCCCGCGCCGGCGATCTGACGGTGCGGCCGGCCGCCGGCTCGGCCCTTGGCGCGGCTGGCCGCGCCTGTGCTTCGCACCAGAAATTCCTCGACCAGACACAGTTGCACGTGCAGCGCGTCGGCAACGTGATCCAGGTGCACGTGCAGACGCCCGAAGACATGTCGGGCATCGGCGTCTTTTACGCGTACCTCGACCTGCAGGTGGTAGTGCCGGAAGGACTGCCGGTGGAGATCACTGACTCGAGCGGCGACCTGTCCGTGGAAGGCGTGCGCGTCGTCCGCATCACCGACAGTTCGGGCGACATCACCGCACGGCAGCTGCTCGCCGACGTCGAGATCAACGACAGCTCGGGCGACGTCCGCGTGGAGGACGCCGCCGGCGCGGTGCGCGTCGAGGACAGCTCCGGCGATGTGGTGATCCGGGGCGCGAAGAGCGTGCACATCCCGCAGGACAGCTCGGGCGACATGATCATCGAGCGCATCGCGGACGACGTGACCATCGACCGGGACTCGTCCGGTGACGTGTTCGTGTCCGACGTGGGCGGCAACGTCGCGTTCATCGCCGACGGCAGCGGCCTCGTACGCGTGACGGACGTCAAGGGCACGGTGCGGCTGCCCTGACGGCACGGCTGGGCCAACGGCGGTCGCGGCTCAGCGGATCTCGGCCAGCAGCCGCTCGATCATCCGTTCGGCCTGG
>JAGVUU010000056.1 GCA_019136105.1 Gammaproteobacteria bacterium | reverse complement strand
TGCCTGATTTCCTGCAGAGCGGCGAGTGGCGGCCGCGGCCGAGCGTCGCGACACTCGCGTCGGCCATGGACGTCGGCAACCCGAGCAACATGGAGCGGCTGCGCTGGCTGTTCCCCTCGGTCGAGCAACTGCGCGGCAAGGTGAGCGCCGTACCGGTGAGCGACGACGCGATCCGCGCCACGATCCGCCGCGACCACCGGGAGCTCGGCCAGACCTGGTGCCCGCACACTGCGACCGCGGCCCATGTGTACGCCCAACTGGCTGCCGGGCGCAGCAATGAACGCTGGGTGCTGGTGGCCACGGCGCACCCGGCCAAGTTCAACGACATCGTCGAGCCGCTGATCGGCGAGGCGGTGCCGGTTCCGCCGGCGCTCGCGGCGCTGCTCGAGCTGCCGTCAGTGCAGACACAGGTCGAGCCCAACCTCGAGGCGTTGCGCGCCGTGCTGACGGAGGCCGCGTGAACCTGTTCCTCGGCCTGCCGCTGTGGCTATGGGTGCTGGCGGGCGCAGGCCTGTTGGCCGCTGCGGCTTATTTCATCCGCGACTGGGTGCGCCAGGTGCGGGCGCGCAAGGCGATCGACAACGTCATCTCGTCCGTGGCCTACGACGAGCTGCGCAACGTGCTGATCCCGACAGGCACCGGCGACCAGATCCACGTGCACTACCTGCTGCTCACGCAGAACGGGTTGCTGGTGATCGACCTCTTCGACGTGCAGGGCGTGATCTTCGCGGGCGAGAAGATGGCGCAGTGGTCGGTGTTCGGGCCGAAGCGCCACTTCACGTTCAGCAACCCGCTGCCGATGCTCGAGGAGCGCGTGATGGCGGCGAAGCAGCTGGCGGGCGAGATGCCCGTGGTGGGCCGCATCGTGTTCTCGATGCGCGGCGAATTCCCGAAGGGCCACCCCGAGTCGGTGATCCGTCTCGACGAACTGCAGGACGAGTTTCCGGTGGTCGAGCGTGCGCCGGGCGGCGCCGCTGCCGCCTTCGCGCCCGTCTGGGACCGCATCAAGCAGGTCGCGCAGCCGAACCCGCTCGCCGGCTGACCGGCGAGGCGGTCACGCCGCGGCGCGCTGGCGCCCCCGCTGCGCCGCGTGGTCGGCCAGCACCCGCGACACGCACCCGGTCAGGCGCCGCGCGCATTCGATGTGCAGGAACTCGTTCGGGCCGTGCGCGTTCGACTGGGGCCCCAGCACGCCGGTGACCAGGAACTGCGTGCCCGGGAAGCGCTCACCGAGCATGCCCATGAAGGGGATGCTGCCGCCGGTGCCCATGTACATCGCGTCGCGCCCGAAGAACGCCTGCGAGGCATCCCGCATCGACTGCTCGAGCCAGGGCGCGAACGTCGGCGCGTTCCAGCCACCCATGGCCGATTCGACCTTGAACGACACGCGTGCGCCGTAGGGCGGGTCACGCTCGAGCGTGCGCTGGATGGCGGCGGCGGCCGTAGCGGGCGCCAGCGTCGGCGGCAAGCGGAACGACAGCTTGAGCGTCGTCTGCGGGCGCAGCACGTTGCCCGCGCTGCGGAAGGCGGGCAGGCCGTCGGTACCCGTGACGCTCAGCGTCGGACGCCAATTGTTGTTGAGCAGCAGCTCGAACGGATCGTTCGATACCGGGCGCATCCCCGGCATGAGCGGAAACTTGGCGTACACCGATTCGCCGAGCACCGTCGCGGCGGCCTTCGCCTGCGCAAGGCGGTCGGGCGGGATGGACGTGTTCAGCTCCTCGATCAGGATCGCGCCGGAGGTCGCGTCCTCCACCCGTGCGAGCAACTCGCGCAGGATGCGGAAGCTCGACGGCACGACGCCGCTGGCGGTGCCCGAGTGGACGCCCTCGGCGAGCACATCGACGCGCAGTGACCCGATCAGGTTGCCGCGCAGCGAAGTGGTGCACCACAGCTGCTCGTAGTTGCCGCACTCGGCGTCGAGGCAGACCACGAGCGTCGGCCGGCCGAGCCGGTCGCCAAGCGCGTCGATGTGGTGGGAGAGGTCCGGGCTGCCGCTTTCCTCGCTCGCCTCGATCAGCACCACGCAGCGGGCGTGCGGCACGCCTTGCTCGCGCAGGGCGCGAATGGCGGTCAGCGAGGCAAAGAGGGCATAGCCATCGTCCGCGCCGCCGCGGCCGTAGAGCTTGCCGTCGCGCAGCACGGGGGTCCACGGGTCGAGGCCGTCCGACCAGCCGGAGAACTCGGGCTGCTTGTCGAGGTGGCCGTACATGAGCACGCAGTCGTCCACGTCGCCCGGGACGTCCACCATCAGCACTGGCGTGCGCCCAGGCAGCCGCAGTACCTCCACACGCGCCCCGGGCAGCGACCGGGCCTCTTGCTCCGCCCAGCGCCGCATCAGCTGCACAGCGGCCTCCATATGGCCGTGGGCCTCCCATTCGGGGTCGAACATGGGCGACTTGTTGGGAATCCGGACGTATTCGACGAGCTGCGGGAGGATCGACTCGTCCCAGCGGAGGTTGACGAAATCGCGAGCTTTGCTGTTGTCCATGAGTCCCACCAAATCAATAAGTTACAGACTATTTCTCGAAGCCGAAGAACCGCAGGGCGTTGCGGGTCGTGGCGGCGGCGACGATTTCCGGTGCTTCATCCCGGCAGGCTGCGACCGTGGCGAGGATGTGCGGCAGGTATTTTGGCTCATTGCGCCGGCTCTGTGGCTTCGGCGCGAGGTCACGTGGCAGGAGATAGGGAGCGTCGGTTTCGATCATGAGCCGATCGGCGGGGATGAGCCGCACGAGTTCACGGAGGTGATGGCCGCGGCGCTCGTCGCAGATCCATCCGGTGATGCCGATCGAAAGGTCGAGGGCGAGGTAGTCGCGCAGCTCGCGCTCGTTACCCGTGAAGCAATGGGCGACCCCAGCCGGGAGCCGGGGGCGGTACTCGCGCAGGATCGCCATGAACGCGTCGTGTGCGTCGCGCTGGTGCAGGAACACTGGCTTGCCCAGCTCGGCGGCCAGCTCGAGCTGCTGGCGGAAAGCGCGCTCCTGGTCCGCGTGGGGCGAGAAGTTCCGGAAGTAGTCGAGCCCGCACTCGCCGGCGGCGCCCACCTCCGGCGCCTGCAGCAACGCGCGCAGCGCGGGCAGGTCCGCCTCGTGGAACTCGTGGGCGTGATGCGGGTGGATGCCTGCAGTCGCGCGGAAGCGGTCCGGAGCGGCCCTGGCCAGTTCGATCGCGGCGCGCGTGCCGTCGAGCGTGCTGCCGGTGATGACCATGTGCCTGACACCGGCGGCGGCAGCGGCCGCGACCACGTGGTCGCGGTCGTGGTCGAAGCTGTCGTGAGCGAGGTTGAGACCGATGTCGACGAGCGTCGGGTGCATGGCAGGTGGCTGTGATAACGTTCGCGGCGCCGCGGCAGCGGGTCGGCGCGCGCGACGGCGCGACATTGTAGCGACCTGCGCCTCGAGGCGTTCGACGACACGGCAGAACAGCAACAACCGAGAGTGACATGCCCCTCGACCAGGAAGCCCTCGAGAGCCTGCGGCGCACCCCGGGCGCCGGCGCCAACCGATACACCCGCGGTCCGGGCCGGCGCCGCCTCTGGTTCGTGCTGGGCGCAATCGGCGTCGTCGCGGCCATCGTGTTCTGGCGTTTCGCCGGGGCGCCGGTGCCCGTGCAGACCGTTACGGTCGAAGCACCGTCGGCTGCCGATGGCGCGGTGCTGAATGCATCGGGCTACGTCGTCGCGCGCCGGCTCGCCACGGTGAGTTCCAAGGTCACGGGACGCATCTCCGAAGTGCTGTTCGAGGAGGGCGCTGCCGTCGAGGAGGGCCAGGTGCTGGCGCGCCTCGACGGCGCCACGGCGCAGGCGGATCACGAAGTGGCTTTGCGCAGCCTGGAGGCCGCGAGGCGCAGCCTGCGCGAGATCGAGGTGCGGCTCGCCGACGCGCAGAAGACGCTCGACCGGAACCGCAGCCTCGTCGAGCGCGCGCTCGTGTCGCGCAGCGTGCTCGACACGTCCGAGGCCGAGGTGGCCGCATTGCAGGCCCGGCTCGCGGCCGCCGGTGCCGAGGTGAACGTCGCGCAGGCCCGCGTCGCGGTGAGCCGGCAGGGCCTCGACGATCTCCTGATTCGCGCGCCGTTCGCCGGCGTGGTGATCTCGAAGGACGCCCAACCCGGCGAGACGGTTTCGCCGATCTCGGCCGGCGGCGGGTTCACCCGCACCGGCATCGCGACCATCGTGGACATGGAATCGCGCGAGATCGAGGTGGACGTGAACGAGGCCTACATCAACCGGGTGCGCGACGGCCAGCGCGTCGAGGCGGTGATCGACGCATACCCGGACTGGAAGGTGCCGGGCCGTGTCATCAGCATCGTGCCCACCGCCGACCGGCAGAAAGCCACGGTGCGGGTGCGAATCGGCTTCGAGCAGCTCGACCCGCGCATCCTGCCCGACATGGGCATCAAGGTGCGCTTCCTCGAGGATCGCGGCGCCTCGGCACCCGCATCGCCGACGCTCGACAGCCGTGCCCTGGTGCGGGGCGACGACGGCACCAGTGTCTGGGTCGTGCGTGACGGCAAGGTCGAGCGCCGCGTCGTGCGAGCCGGCGACGAACAGGACGGCCGGGTGGTGGTGCTCGAGGGGCTGCAGGGCGGCGAGGCCGTCGTGGTGAACCCGCCGCAACGCCTGCGCGATGGGGCGGCGGTGGAACTCAAGGCGGAGTGACCGTGACGGCCCCGATCGTCCGCATCCGCGACCTGGTGAAGGAGTACCGCCGCGGCGCGGAGGTGGTGCGCGTTCTCGACGGGCTGTCGCTCGAAATCGACGCGGGCGATTTCGTGGCGCTGATGGGACCGTCGGGCTCGGGCAAGTCCACTTTGCTGAACCTGATCGGCGGCCTCGACCGACCGACGTCGGGAATGCTCGAAGTGGACGGTCTGCGCGTCGACCAGCTCGGCGACGGAGCGCTCGCCCGCTGGCGCGCGGACCACGTTGGCTTCGTATTCCAGATGTACAACCTGTTGCCCGTGCTGAGCGCCGAGCGCAACGTCGAGTTGCCGCTGCTGCTCAAGGACATGAGCCGCGGCGAGCGTGCCACCCGCACCGCAGCCGCCTTGCGGCTCGTGGGCCTCTCGAACCGGGCCAAGCACCGCCCCCGCGAGCTGTCGGGCGGCCAGGAGCAACGCGTTGGCATCGCGCGTGCCATCGTGACCGACCCGACGCTGCTGCTGTGTGACGAGCCCACGGGCGACCTCGACCGCAAGTCCGGCGACGAGATCCTCGACCTGCTGCAGGCGCTCAACCGCGAGCAGGGCAAGACCATCATCATGGTCACCCACGACCCGCACGCGGCGGAGCGTGCCCACCGTTGCATCCACCTCGACAAAGGCCTGTTGCGGGAAGACGCGCCGTGATCGGCAAGTACCTGCCGTTGCTCGCCGCCAGCCTGCGCCGCAAGCGCCTGCGGACGTTCTTCACGCTCGCCTCGATCGTTATCGCGTTCCTGCTGTTCGGGCTCGCCGAGTCGCTGCGCTACTCGCTGCAGTCGGGCGTCGACGTCGCGGGCGCCGACCGGTTGCTGACGATGCACAAGGTCTCGTTCACCCAGCTGCTGCCGCAGAGTTACGAGAACCGGATCCGCGCCATCGACGGCGTGACCGAAGTGACCCCGCAGACCTGGTTCGGTGCGTGGTTCCGCGACGAGCGCAACCAGATTCCGACCTTTCCAGTGAAGCCCGAAGCCTTCCTGCGCATGTATCCGGAATTCGTGGTGCCGGAGGACCAGCGGCTCGCGTGGGTCGCCGACCGCACAGGCATCATGATCGGCCGCGGGCTCGCCGACCTCACGGGCTGGAAGGTGGGGGAGGCAGTGCCGCTGCGCTCGTCGATCTGGCGGAAATCGGATGGCAGCGACACCTGGGACGTCACGGTGCGCGCGATCTACGACTTGCCGCAGGGCGGCGACACGCGCCAGATCCTGATGCACCAGGAGTATTTCGAGGAAGCGCGCGGCATGGCGAAGGGCCTGATCGGCTGGTACGTCGTGAAGGTGTCGGACATCGAACGCGCGAACACGGTGGCCCGCCAGATCGACCTGCAGTTCGCGAATTCGCCGGCCGAGACCAAGACGTCGTCGGAACGCGCGATGGCGCAATCGTTCGTCAACCAGGTGGGTAACATCGGGGCGATCCTGCGCGCGATCGTCACCGCGGTGTTCTTCACCATGCTGCTCGTCACCGCCAACACCATGGCGCAGTCGGTGCGCGAGCGCACCAACGAGATCGGCGTGCTCAAGACGCTCGGGTTCGGCAACGGTGGAGTGCTGGGGCTGGTGCTTGCCGAATCGGTGCTGATCACCGTGCTCGGCGGTGCGCTCGGGCTCGCAGGCGCGTGGTGGCTCGGTATCCAGTTCGAGCCGGTGTTCCGCCAGTACCTGCCGGGATTCAAGGTGCCGCCCGACGCCATCGTGCTCGGCATCGTGTTCATGGTCGGCCTCGGCCTGGTCGCTGGCGCCGTGCCGGCTGCACAGGCGATGCGGCTGCGCATCGTCGAAGCGCTGCGCCGGGATTGACTCGATGACCCCGTGGTTCAACCAGCTCGCAGCCGTCACGGCCATGAACCTGCGCAACCTGCCGGCACGGCTCGGTACTTCGCTCGTGGCCGTGGTCGGCATCGGCGGCGTGGTTGCGGTGCTCGTCTCGCTGTTGTCGATGGGCGAGGGGTTTCGCGCCGCACTCGAACTCTCTGGTCGCGACGACGTGGCGCTCATCCTGCGCGGCGGGTCGTCGGACGAACTCTCGAGCGCATTCGGGCGCGACGAGGTGAGCGTCATCACCGCGGCGCCCGGCATCGCGCAGGACGCGCGCGGCGCGATTGCGTCGCCCGAGTTCTACACCATCGTCGACCTGCCCATGCGCAGCACCGGCACGTCGGCCAACGTGCCGTTCCGCGGTGTGACCGATCGGGCGCCGCAGGTGCGCGAGGGTTTCCGCATCGTGGCCGGGCGGATGTTCGAGCCCGGCAAGGACGAGGTGATCGTCGGGCGCGGCGCGTTTGCCCAGTTCGGCAATGTGGACCTCGGCCGCGTCGTGACCTGGGGTTCGCACCAGTGGCGCGTCGTCGGCGTGTTCGAGGCCGGGGGCAGCGTATCGGAATCGGAGGTCTGGACCGACCTCACCGTGCTGCAGGGCGTGTACCGCCGCGGCAACTCCGTCCAGGTGGTGCGTGTGCAGCTCACGTCGCCGGCGGCCATCGACGAGCTCGGGCGCTGGCTCGACGCAGACCCGCGCATCGACCCGTCGGTGCGCAGCGAGCGGGAGTTCTACGCCGACCAGTCGCGCATACTGGTGACGATGATCCGCTACGTGGGCACGACCATCGCCGTGCTGATGGGCATCGGGGCGGTGTTCGCCGCGCTCAACACGATGTACTCGGCGGTGTCGTCACGTACCCGCGAGATCGCCACGCTGCGTGCGCTCGGCTTCGGGACGTCGCCGGTCATTGCCTCGGTGCTGCTCGAGGCGGTGGCGCTCGGCCTGCTCGGCGGCGTGCTCGGGGGCTTGCTGGTGTACCTGGGCCTGAACGGTTACCAGGCGTCCACGCTCAACTGGGCCAGCTTCAGCCAGATCACGTTTGCGTTCACCGTCACGCCGGGGCTGCTCGTGACGGGCCTCGGCTATTCGCTCATACTCGGTCTCGTCGGGGGGCTGCTGCCGGCACTGCGCGCAGCGCGCTTGCCGGTGACGGCGGGGCTGAGGGAGCTGTAACGAATGCGAAACAGGGGCGGTGGAGCCGCGGCCCGGGCTGCGGACGGCAACCCGCTGCAGATGCCGCTGTGGGCGCCGCAGGATGCTTCACCGGGCTGGCATGTTCGCATCAGCCGGCGGGCGCGCCGGTTGTCGATGCGCGTGTTTCCGGGCGGGCGCGTCGAGGTCGTGGTGCCGCCGGGCATCGGCATCCCTGCCATCGAGCGCTTCGTCGCACGCCACCGCGACTGGGCGGAGCGGCGCTCGCGTGAATTCCTGCTGCTCGCGCCGCACGCCGCGGCGCGCAGGCCCGAAACCGTCGAACTCGCGCTGCTCGACCGCCGCTGGACGGTTGCATACGAAGCGGCGCGTCGCGGCGGCGTGCATGACGACGGTTCCGGCGTGCTCCGTGTGCGCATCGCCGAACATACCGACCGTCACGTGAGCGCCGCTTTGCTGCGCTGGCTTGGGGGCATCGCCGCGGCCGAGCTCGGCCAGCGGCTCGACGCCCTCTCCGGCGAACTCGGCATCGGCTATGCCCGGATGCATCTGCGGCGGCAAAGGACGCGGTGGGGCAGTTGTTCGGCGGCCGGCACGATCAGCCTCAACATGTGCCTGATGTTCCAGCGACCGGCCGTGGTGCGGTACCTGATGATCCACGAGCTGTGCCACCGGCGGCACATGAACCACTCGGACCGCTACTGGCAGCTGGTCGAATCGTTCGAGCCTGGCTGGCGCGCGCTCGACGCCGAGTTGCTCAAGGGCTGGCGCCACGTGCCAGCCTGGGTGTTCCCGGCGTGAGCAAGTCGCGCGAGGAGCGGCCGGCGCTCGAATCGCACGTCGACATGACGGGCGAGGGGGTGCATTGGGACCTCCGCGAGTCCATGAGCTACGGCGACTACCTGGGGCTCGACAAGCTGCTCGACGCCCAGCGGCCGCGCTCTGGTGAGCACGACGAGATGCTGTTC
>JAGVUU010000244.1 GCA_019136105.1 Gammaproteobacteria bacterium | reverse complement strand
ATCTCCGGGAGCACCGTGTGATTCGAGAACGTCGAGCAACCCATGTAGTGATGGATCTTCTCGCCGCCGATCGAGAAGCGGCTGGTGCCGTCCGGCATCACGCCCTGGCCCTGCGTCGCGCGGATCGCCGTGCACAGGTTGGTCTTGTGCGACAGGCACGATTTGCACTGCCGGCACTCGGGTGTGTAGAGCGGGATCACGTGGTCGCCCTTCCTGAGCGAAGTGACGCCCGGTCCCACGTCCACCACGACGCCCGCGCCTTCGTGGCCGAAGATCACCGGGAACAGGCCCTCGGGATCGGCGCCCGAGCGCGTGAACTCGTCGGTGTGGCACACGCCGCTGGCCCGGATCTCCACGAGCACCTCGCCGGCCTTCGGCCCGTCGAGGTCCACCGTCTCGACGACGAGGGGTTGGCCAGCCTGGTAGGCGACGGCGGCACGTGTCTTCATGTCGGCTCCTTCGGACCCAAGGCAGGGAAGTCCGGAAGCCTAGCGCATCGGCGTCACGGGCGGCAGCTTGCGCGATTGCAACCTTCTGGCCGTTTGCTGCATCGAACCCCCATACGAACCCCTGGGATCACTGCCGGAGACCGACGATGACCCGCTACCTCGCCGTCCTGCTGTTTGCGTTCTCGGCCGTCGCGCTCGGCTCCACCGGCAACATCAGCAAGGTCAACAGCAGCATCACCGTGGAGGCGGGCCAGCAGGCCGGCGACGTCTCGACGGTGAACGGTTCCATCACAGTCCGCGAGGACGGCCGCGTGCGGGACGCCGAGACCGTGAACGGCTCGATCAAGATCTACGCGCGCGCCCAGGCGGAGGACGTGGAGACGGTCAACGGCAGCGTCCTCGTCGCCGAGGAAGCGCTCGTGGCGGGCGGCGTGGAAGTCGTGAACGGCGGCATCACGCTGCGCCGCGGCGCGCGCGTGGACGGAGATGTGGAGAACGTCAACGGCGACATCGAGCTCGAGGCCGCGTCGCTGCGCGGCGGCATCGAGACGACCAACGGCGACGTGCGTATCGGCACGGGTTCGCGTGTCGAGGGCGGCATCCACGTCGAGAAGCCGGGCGGCTGGGGCTGGAACAAGTCGAAGTCGCTGCCGCGCATCACGATCGAGTCCGGCGCCGTGGTCAACGGCACGCTGCGCTTCGATCGCGAGGTCGAACTTGCAGTGGCGGACGACGCCACCATCGGCCCCATCGAGGGCGTGGCGCCGAAGCGCGTACCATAAGGGGGCATGAAGACCCGATCGACGGACGAGCAGGTTCGCCAGGGATTGCCGGCGCCCCCGGCGCCCCCTGCGAGCGACGCCAATCCTTGGCAGATGTCCCCGCCCCGCGGCGGCTCGAAGCAAGAGGCCCGCCATCCGCGGGCGCCCGGCTGGCCGCCGGGCCCGCGTGTCCCCGGGCAGCGCGATCACCGACGGTCGCGCTCGCTGCCGTGGATCCCGCTGCTGATCCTGTTCGCCATCGTGGGCACGGGTGTGCAGATGGCGATTCGCGCCCTCTGGGAAGGCGAAGTCGAGACCGCGATCGGCGCACTGGTGATATTCGCAGTGGTGGCGGTCGTCGCCCTGCGCCGGATCCTGAAGAACAGAAGGAGTGACTGATGCGCCGCCGCGGCCGGCTGATGGCAATCACGCTCGTTTGCCTCGGGGCTTCGGCGGCGCAGGCGGGCGCGCTCGACGATTACGTGCGCCTGCAGGCGGGGAGCTTCACGTCCGAGGCGCAGGCGAAGCAGGACGCGCGCTACGACTCGATCACCTGGCACGTCGCGGAGATCTGGAACGACGACGACGCGAACGAGCGCTGGCTCTACACCGAGAGCTGGATGCCGGCTGCGCCCGCGCCCTACATGCAGCGGATCACCCGCTTGCGCCAGGAAGCCGACGGCACCATCAGCGGGCGCCGCTACACTTTGCCCGAGGCACCGCGCTTCGTCGGGGCGTGGCAAGAGCCCGCGAAGTTCGCGAGCCTGAAGCCGGCGGACCTCGCCGAACTGCACGGCTGCGACGCCGTGATCACGCGCGCGGGCGCGGGTCGTTTCGAAGGATCAACGCAGGGCGCGCGCTGCCGCAATTCCTACAAGGGCGCGAGCTACGCGATCTCGCAGTCGGTGCTGACGGCCGACGAGATGGTGAACTGGGATCGGGGTTTCGACGCAAGCGGCAACCTCGCCTGGGGCCCGGCGGCCGGCGGCTATCGGTTCCGTCGCGTGGGTGAGACCGGCGCCTGCGTGCAGCCGGTGCGCATGCTCGTGTACGGCGAGATCAGGGATCGCAAGGCGTTCGGCGCCTACGTGCGCGCAATCGCCGAGGCCGGGCTGTACGCGAAGACCGGCGGCTATTACGAGGCAGTATCGCCCGCGCTCGAGGTGTTCGAAGGCTCGCCACCGCCGGAGCGCGGCGTCGTGATCGCACGCTTCCCGTGCATCGAGGCCGCACGGCGGTTCTGGTACTCGCCCGAGTACGCCGAGATCCGCAAGCTGCGCGAAGGCATCGCCGAGTTCGAGGTGCTGCTGCTGCCGGTGCCGCCGGTCCCGAAATAGCTAGTCCCGGATCCCCGCCCGGCTCGTCAGGTACACCGCGAACGTCCCGAGCCAGTGGCCGCCCTCGTAGTGCTCGCCGGTCACGGCAGGCAGCGCGGCGTCCGCGTGAGCCCGGGCCGCGGCCAGCAAGGCGGCGCGGCGTTTGTCGCGCTCGGGCAGTCCGTGCGCCATGCCCTCGAGCATCCACGCGCGGCTCAGGTTGAGCCCGTCGATGTGCGCGAGCTTGGGGTCGCTGCGGTCCGTCACGATGCCGGGCGTGAGCCAGTCTGCCCGGCCATTGCGCGGGATGCCCGGCAGGAATTTCGCCAGCCAATCGGCGTATTGGGCAGGCGGCAACACGCGGCGCATGAAGTCCGCCTCGGCGAGGCAGGGCGACAGGAAATCCTCGCCCGACGGCTCGTAGCCAAGTGCGCAGTTGCGGTCGTTCAGGTAATAGACGCGCGCCCGCGCCTCGAGCAGGCGTGCCATCCCCACGTCGCCGCGCACCTGTGCCCAGTCCGACATCAGGCCGAACGCGAACGCGGTCTGGCTGTGCTCGCCGGAGCGGATCGGGTATTGCAGTTTCGGCAGCCACGCCATGACTCGCTGCGCGGACTCGGTCTCGAGCGGCGCCAACGCCTCGGCCCACTGCCGGGCTTGCGGGTCGTCCCAGCTGCGCAGCTCGGCGGCAAGCGCAAGCAGCCACGCGAGACCGTAGGGCCGCTCGAACGACGTGCGTCCCGGCCCGCGCAGGTAAGCCACTTCCACCTCGATGTTGGCGGGCGTCAGGCTGCGAGCCAGTGCATCGCGTGCCTTTGCTGCCAGTTCGGTGCCCGGGAACAAGCGCGCAAGACGCGCGAGCAGCCAGTGGCCGTGCACGGAGGAGTGCCAGTCGTAGCATCCGTAGAAAGCCGGCGTCAGTTCGCGCGGCGGCCGGGCGTCCGCGTCGGATGCCAGCACGTGCGCGATCTTGTTCGGGTACTCGAGGTGCACGCAGTCGAGCGCGAGCTGGGCGAAACGCGCCGCCGCCGCGGGCTCGAGCGAGGCGGCGGCCGCGGGGGCGGTCGCCGCCGTGGCAGAGATCGGCCCGACCAGGCCGAGCAGCAGGATCAGCACGCGTTGCATCATCGGGCTCCCGGTTCGCTGGCCGGGCGGCCCTCGGGCCGCCCGGCGGGATCGACTCACGGTCGCCACGATGGGGCAAGCGCCGCAGCGTGACAATCCGTGCCTGCTACCGGCCGCGCTTCTGTCCGTCGTGCTTCTGGCGGTAAACGCTCCGGCTCGTGTGCCGGGCATGGTGGCGCAATTCGTGCCGTTCGCCCTGCGTGACGACGCCGTCCGATTTCGCTGCGGCCTCGTGCCGGTGCAGGCGCACTTGCTGGCGCTTGAGATATCGAGTCTCGGGTACGGTCAGCTCGCCGGAGCCCAGGCCCTGCTCGATGCGCGCGCGCTGATTCTGCTGCGCGTGGTCAAGAGCCGGGGTATCAGCCGCACTGGCGAGAACAGGCATCGCGAGGAGCGTCGCGAGGATCAGGGCTTTACGTAACATGTGGTTCCTCCCGTGATGGCGCCACGGTGCGTGGCGTTTGCGTGGAAGAACGCCCATGATCGCGTCCCGTTGACTCCCGGCCCGCAAGAGGCAGTCGAACGCACGTGTCCCGCGATACCTTCAAGCTCATTCTCGCCCTGGCGGCGATCGTCATCGGCGTGGGTTCGATGCTGTCGAACCGTCCCGTCGAGCATGCGGCCGGCGTGCTTGCGCCCGAGGATCCGGTGCAGCAGGAACTGGCCGGCGCCGCTCCGCTGAGGCACCTGGAATACGAGCTGACGCCGCGCGCCGGATTCCGGCTCGAGGCGCGCGTGCTCTCGGCCGAGCGGTATCGCTGGGACGGCGGGGCGGATCTCGCGCCGGTGGACCTGGCGCTCGGCTGGGGCCCGATGTCGGACAGCGCGATGCTGGAGCAGTTCAAGGTGACGCAGGGCGCGCGTTTCTACACGCTCTACCCGCAGGACGAAGCCGTCGATCTCGGGCTCGCGCTGCGCCACAGTGCCAACATGCACCTGATTCCCGCGAGCGAAGCCGTGCGGCGCACGCTCGAGGCTGCCCGCGAGGGACAGGTCGTGTCCCTGCGCGGGCAGCTGGTCGATGCCGCCCGGCCGGATGGCTTCACGTGGCGCACGTCGCTCACGCGTGAAGACACCGGCGCAGGCGCCTGCGAGCTCTTCTACGTCGAGTCCGCGACGCTGCGCTGACGGTCAGCGCAGCGGGTTGCCGTCGGCGTCGAGCACCTGCACGGTGCCGAGCTTCAGGTCGCGGATCGGCTGCTCGATCTTCGCGAGGTCGCCGATCACCACCCAGGTGAGCCGTGCCGGGTCGAGCGCCTCGCGGGCGGCGGCACGCACGCCGTCGTCCGTCTGCGCCTCGATGCGGCCCTTGAGCGTGCGCACGTAATCATCCGGCCGGCCGAACGTGATCATCTCGGCGATCGCGCCCGCCACCGCCGCGTTGGTCTCGTACCGGCCCGACAGCGCGCGCACGTCGCGGTTGCGGATCTTGGTGACCTCCTCGGTCGTTGCCGGCCGCGCACCGACGTACTCGCCAATCTCCCGCAGGATCTCGCGCATCGACTCGACGGTCTTGTCGGTCTGCACCGGCGCCGACAGCAGCCACGGCCGCTGGCCACGCGCGTCGGCAAGGCTCGCCCGCGAGCCGTACGACCAGTGCTTGTCCTCGCGCAGGTTCATGTTGATGCGCGACGTGAACGTGCCCGCGAGCACCGCGTTCATGGTGTCCATCTCGAGCTTGTTCGGCGCGGCAGTGGACGGCGTGGCGAGGCCCACGAGGATGTTGCTCTGGATCGCGCCCGGCTTGTCCACGAGGAACACGCGCGGCGCGGCAGGCGGCGCGGCGGCGGGCAGCGTCTTGGCCGGCTTCGCCGACGCCGGTGCCTGCCAGTCGCCGAAGTGCCGCTCGAGCATCGGCAGCACGGCCCCGGGCGTGGTGTCGCCGACCACGACGAGCGTCGCGTTGTCCGGGCGGATCCAGTCGCGGTGGAACGCGATGAGGTCGTCGCGGGTGAGCGCCGCGATCGACGCCTCGGTGCCCGAGCCCGTGCCCGGGATCGCATACGGGTGGCCGGCGCCGTAGATCAGCGGCGGCAGCAGGCGGCTCGCGAGCGCGTCAGGGCTGGTCTTCTCACGCGCGATCGACGCGAGCCACTCCTTGCGCACGCGCTCGATCTCGCCGTCGGGGAAGGCGGGGTTGCGCAACACGTCGGCCAGCAGGCCGATCGAGGGGTCGAGGTTCTCGGCGAGCGCCGACACCGCGCCGAACGAACTGTCGAGCGACGACCCGGCCGCGAGGTCTGCGCCGAGCGATTCGGCGCGCGCGGCGATGGCGAGCGCGTCGAGGTGCTTCGTGCCCTCGTCGAGCAGGCTCATCGCGAAGCTGGCCGTGCCCGGCTTGCGGCCCTGGTCGGCCGCGTAGCCCGCGTCGAACAGCACCGACACGCGGGCCACCGGGACGCCCGGCCGCGACGCGACCACCACTGGCATGCCGTTCTTCAGGGTGAAGCGCTGCAGGTCGGGGAATGCGAGCGCCGGGAAGTCCGCAATCGCAGGCGGTCCGCTCTTGCGGTCGACCGCGCTCGCGGCGGCGTTCTGGTACTTCGGCTGCGGACGGACGTCGATCGTGAAGTCGCCGCGCGACAGCCAGCGTTCGGCGGCGGCGCGCACTTGTTCCGGCGTGGCGCTGGCGAGCCGGTCGAGCGAGTGCTGATAGCAGCCGGGGTCGCCCTCGTACACCTCGCAGGCAGCGAGCACGTCGGCCTTGCCGCCGAAGCCGCCGATGCGCTCGAGGCCCTTGAGGGAATCCGAGCGCAACGCCGTGCGCGCGCGTTCCATCTCTTCCTTGGTGGGACCCTTGGCGATGAAGCGACCCAGTTCTTCCTGCATCGCTGCCTCGACGCGCGCGGGATCGACGCCGTTCTTCACGGCGGCCGTCATGCTGAAGATGCCGGCGATCTCGAAGGCGCTCGGCCCGGCGCTGGCCGAGTCCGCGAGCCGGTCGCGATAGACGAGGCGCTCGTAGAGGCGCGAGGTCTTGCCCCCGCCGAGGATGTGCCCGGCGATCTCGAGCAGGTCGGCGTCTGCCGTGCCGACGGGCGGAATGTTCCAGAAGCGGTACCAGTAGTCCTGCGAGACCTGGTCGTACATGACGGCGCGCTTGCTCTCGGTGCGCGCCGCGATCCACTCACCCGGGCGCGTGAGCGCCGGGCCAGCCGGGATGTGGCCGAAGAAGCGCTGCGCCTTTTCGCGTGCGGTCGGGACGTCGATGTCGCCTGCGAGCACCAGCACGGCGTTCGCGGCACCGTAGTACGTGCGGAACCACTCCTTCACGTCGTCGAGCGAGGCGGCGTTCAGGTCTTCCATCGAGCCGATCGGCAGCCAGTGATAGGGATGGCCGACCGGGAAACTGCCGCGCATCACCGTTTCCCAGAGCTTGCCCTGCGGACGGTTCTCGCCCTGGCGCTTCTCGTTCTGCACGACGCCGCGCTGCTCGTCAAGGCGTTCCTGGGTCACGACGCCGAGCAGGTGGCCCATGCGGTCGGACTCCATCCACAGCGCCAGGTCGAGCGCCGTGGTGGGGACGTTCTGGAAATAGTTGGTGCGGTCGAAGCTGGTGGTGCCGTTCTGGCCGGTGGCCCCGACCTGCTCGAACGGCTTGAAGAATTCATCGTTGTGGTGCTCGCTGCCCTGGAACATCAGGTGCTCGAACAGGTGCGCGAAACCGGTCTTGCCCTCGGGCTCGTTCTTCGAGCCCACGTGGTACCAGATGTTCACCGCGACCACCGGCGCCTTGCGGTCGGTGTGCACGACGACCGTTAAGCCATTGTCCAGCTTGAATTTTTCATACGGGATCAATGCCTCGGCGTGGCCGGTCCCGGGGGCCAGCATGGCCGCCGTGGCGAGCGTCAGCAGTCGCAGGCGCGCGCGCCAGTGGGTCGGGCGATGGGATCGTCTGAGCATCAGCGGGTCCTCGTCAGTGCAGGGGGTGGCGCGGCGTGTTGCTTTTTCGCGTCACTCGCAGGGGGCTCGAAAGCATCTGTCCGGAAAGCGAACAATTGGCCAGAACAAGAACAAGTAGAAACTGTACGCCCATCCTGTGCGATAATAGCAACAGCGCGGCTCAGGACGGGGCGTGCAACCCGTATAGACACGTATGTCTGCGGGATGGTTCGCCCCGGATACTGCGGCGCACATATCCTCAAACAACGGGAGTTCGCGATGCACTCGAAGATTTTGCAGGCCATGGTGGTGGCGACGCTCGCCGCCGCGCCGCTTGCGGTGCTGGCTGATTCTGCTCCGGGCGAGCAGAAGGGCGACTGGATCGTCCGCGCCGGCTTCAGCCAGGTGAACCCGAAGGAAGAGAACCTCAATGTTCCTTCGCTCGCCACCTATGTCGTCGTCGACAGCGACGTGAGCTTCACGTTCGACGTCACCTACATGTTCCACAACAACTTCGGCGTCGAGCTGCTCGCGGCTTGGCCGTTCACGCACGGCATCGATGCGAAGTTCTACAACGGCACCAACACGCGCGTCGGCGACGTCGAGCACCTGCCTCCGACCGTGAGCCTGGTGTGGCGTCCGATGGGCTACGAGGCTGCCCTGCAGCCGTACGTGGGCGTCGGCGTGAACTACACGATGTTCTCGAGCGAGAACACCCGCGGTGCGTTGGCGGGCTCGTCGCTGAAGCTCGACGACTCGATCGGTCCGGCGGCCGTGATCGGCGCCGACTGGTTCCCGGGCGAGGACCGCAAGTGGTTCGTCAACGCCAACGTGCGTTGGATCAACATCGAGTCCGACGCCGAACTCGACGGCGGCAAGCTCGGCACGGTCGAGATCGACCCGATGGTCTACACGTTCAACGTCGGTCGTCGCTTCGGCGCGCCGAAGCCGCCGCCGGCTCCGGCTGCTGCTCCGCCGCCGCCCCCGCCGCCGCCGCCGCCGCCGCCGGCCAAGTGCTCCGACATGGACAACGACGGCGTGTGCGACACGGCCGACAAGTGCCCGAACACGCCGGCCGGCGCCAAGGTCGACAAGGTCGGCTGCCCGCTCGAGCAGACGCTGAAGCTGCTGTT
>JAGVUU010000201.1 GCA_019136105.1 Gammaproteobacteria bacterium | reverse complement strand
CTGGATTTCAGCGCTTCATTGAACGCCACGAACGAGAACTCGCCGCCGACCGCGAGCACGGCACCGAGCCTGAGCGCACCGCGCCAGTCGAGCCTCCCCGGGCGCTGCCCGAGCGCAAACAGCAGCGCGAACTTCACCGTGATCAGCAGGAGGACGCCGATCGCGATCGTCGCCGGCTCCGCGGCGACGCGCCGCAGGTCGAGGCTCATGCCCACGGCCATGAAGAACAGGCCGAGCAGCAGGCCCTCAAACGGCTGGATCTGCGACTCGAGGGCGTGGCGGAACTCGGATTCCGCGAGCAGCACACCGGCGAGGAAGGCGCCGAGGCCGGCAGACAGGCCCGCGGCCTGCATCAGCCAGGCGCTGCCCAGCACCACCAGCAACGAGGCCGCCGTGAACACCTCGGGCATGTTGGTGCGCGCGAGGCGAAAGCCAGCCAAGGCGACGCATCGGCATGTGGCATGGCATGCGCGAGCAGCGGAATCGCCGCCAGCAGCGGAATCGCGGCGAGGTCCTGGAACAGCAGGATCGCGAAGCCGAGGCGACCGTGGTCGCTGTTGAGTTCGCCGCGCTCCGCCAGCAGCTGCAGCCCGACTGCGGTGGAAGACAACGCGAGGCCAACGCCGACCACCAGCGCTGCGGGCCACGCCAGACCGAAGGCGTGCGCGAGCAGACCGAGCGCCGCGCCGGACGCCAGGACCTGCAGTCCGCCGACTTCGAACACCGGCCGCTTCATCACTCGCAGGCGTGGCAGCGACAGCTCGAGGCCGATGACGAACAGCAGCATCACGACGCCGATCTCGCTGGCCGCAAGTACTGGTTCCGGATCGCGCACCAGCCGCAGCGCATGCGGCCCGAGGAGCACGCCCGCGACCAGGTAGGCGAGCACCGCGCCGAGCCCGAAGTGCTTGAACACCGGTACCGCGACCACGCCCGCGAGCAGGAACACCAGAGCGAGTTCGAGACCACCGCCGTGCATGGGCACCTCCGCGGTCAATGATAAATGGTCGGGTCCGGTCGCGACCAAGGACACGACTGCCGGTGACGGTCAACCTCTGACTATTGAGCGGTGCTGTCAGGATGTCCCGGCACCAGCAAGACGACTCGACCCGTGCCTCGTTTCTCTTCGAGGTGCTGGTGTGCCTCGGCAATGGCGGGTAGCGGGAATCGATGGCCGATCTCAAAGCCCGACCAACCGCTCACGAGCGCCGCATTCAGGTCGCCGGCAGCAGCGGCCTTCGCCTCGGCCGGAAAGTCGTCGCTGCCGAGGAAGTACACGCGGATATTCTTGAAGAGCAGGTCCCAGAACGGAATGGGCGGACGCGGCTTTCCGGTCGCATAGGTTGCGAGCGAGCCGCCGAGCGCGAGGAGTTCGGTGTCGATGTCGACGTTTGCGTCGAACGCCACCTCGACGATGTGTGCCACCCCCTCGGGGGCGAGCGTGCGGATCCGGCTCACGATCTCGTCGGCCGCGGCGCCGTCGGTACGGACGACCTCGTGCGCACCAGCCCGTGACGCCACGCCCTCGTCATGGTCCGAACGCACGGTCGCGAGAACTCGGGCTCCAGCCCGGCGGGCCAGTTGTATGGCGCAGAGACCCACCGCCCCGGCTCCGCCCTGCACCAGCACCATGCGGCACTCGACCGGCCCCGCCGCGTGAACGCAGCGATGGGCGGTGATGCCGGGGATCCCGAGGCAGGCGCCCTGCTCAAACGGCACATGATCAGGCAGCGGCACGGCCTGGGCGGAGGGGAGGGCGACATACTCGGCGGCGGTGCCGAACGGCCGGTCGCTCTGCGCGCCGTAACACCACACGCGCTCCCCGATCCGCGACGCTGGCACGCCTGCGCCCACGCGGTCGATGATTCCAGCCCCATCGCTGTGCGGGATCACGCGCGGGTACACCATGCCGTAGCCGAAAGCGTCGACGCGCTTCTTCAGGTCACCCGGGTTGATGCCGGACGCTGCGACGCGGATGCGAACCTCGCCCGGGCCGGGCTCGGGCTCCGGCATGTCGCCCACCACGAACACGCGATCGGCAGGCCCCTGCTTCTCGTACCACGCCGCTTTCATCGCCGCGATCGCGCCCCAAGGTGCGGCCGCGCTTCAGGCTCGCGTCCGGTGCACATACCCTTCGGTGACCCAGACCTTCCTGGCGGATCGGTAGCGCTGGATCGACGGCCC
>JAGVUU010000042.1 GCA_019136105.1 Gammaproteobacteria bacterium | reverse complement strand
GCGCAGCTTGCGCAGCGCGGCTCCATCAGCCGCGTCGATCCGGCCATCCTGCAGCGGATGGACCCGAAGGTGTTGGTCTCCGAGCGGCGCGTCGCCGAGGATCGGGCGCGCGTCGCCGCCGGCAGGGAGTCCAAGATCCAAACGGACTGGGACACGTACGGGGGCCTGCGCGACATGGCGCGCACCAACCGCGACAAGTTCTTGAAGGAAGACCTGCGCCGCCACTTCGACAAGTTGGCGCCGGCACAGCGCGAGCAGTTGTTGGACCTGCAGGACAGCCTCGCGAAGCCGCAGAAGCAGGTCGAGGTGCTGACGGACGACAAGCAGGTCGGCATCGTTGTCGGGCAGCTCGGCCTCACGAAGCAGCGCAAAGCACAGTTCGAGTCGGCTGCCTACACAGCCCTGCAGGAAGCGACGCGCACGAACGGCGACAAGCCGCTCACGGTGGAGCAGCGGCAGAAGGTGCTCGACCGGCTGTTGATCGAAGGCGACGTGAACGGGTGGGTTCCGTTCGGCGGGAAACGGCTGTACGAGGTGACCGGCACACCGGACGCGGCGCGGTTCATGCCGGAGGTGCCAAAGGCAGACCGGCAGGCTATCATCGACGCCTGGAGGCGCAAACGCGGCACCACGCCGACGGAGGCGCAGATCGCTGAAACCTACATGAAGACCTTCGATCTCGAATGAAGAACTATGACGATCTGATTCCCGAGGCGCCCGCTGGACAGCCGGCCGCTCGGGGCGGTAACAAGTACGACGAGATCATATCCGCACCCGACACGCCGGACACGCGGGCGACTGCTGTGTCGCTGTCTGCTCTCAGCCGCAACCCGGAACTCAGCGCGAAGGCGCGCACCTTGGGCCAGCGGTACGGCCTGCCGGTGGCCGTCATCGAGCGCAACCTCCCGGAGCTGGAGAAGCGCGCACAGCAGGACACCAACAACGCGGTGCTACAGCGCAGCCCGCTTCTGTCGCGTTTCATCGGGGCCGACCCAGACCGCGCGGCGGTCGCGATCGACGATCTGCCGACATTCGGCGAGATCGAGCGCAACCTCGGCGCGCCTTTCCCCCGCCGGCGTACGCTTACCGGTGCGTTCCGTGACGCCTCGGCCGAGGCCCGCCGCGAGGCTGACCGTTTCGGCCGCGCGCTGCAGGGCGCGCGCCGCGGCGGCCAGGTCGCGGAGACCCCGGTCGACTACTCGATCGTGGACCGTGTGCGCTACGGCTACGGACAGGCCCGCGCTGGGCTGCCGATCGCGATGAACGAACTGACCGGCCTGTACGACGGCGACCAGTTCGGCCTCGCGCTGGCGATTTCCGATCGGCTGCGCGACGCGGAGCGGGCCAACCTGGCGACGCCGCCCGCTGCTGTCGCAGAGGGCGCCCGTGCGGTCGGGGAGGCGGAAGAGTTCCTCGAGTCCGGGGTGGCCGTATTGGGTTCGCCCGCCTTTGTGCTGGACACGGTTCTCACCTCCCTCGGCCAGTCCGCGCCGAGCATGCTGGCGGGCCTGGCCGGCTCGGCGGCAGGCCCCGCCGGTCAAGCGATCGGCGCCGGCGCAGGCAGTTTGGCGGTCGAGTATTCAGCGAGCCTGATCGACTCGATCCGCGAGGCCGGCCTCACGCCGACCAACGCGCAGGACGTCTACCGCGCGTTGACCGACCCGGCACTGATGGACCAGGCGCGCAAGAAGGGGCTGGGGCGGGGCTTGTCGATCGCAGCGTTTGACGCCTTTACAGCGGGCCTCGCCGGCAACATCGTCCGCAACGCCCGTGGCGCGTCCCGCGCGGCGATGGCCGCAGCGGTCGCAGGCGAAGCGGGCCTGCAGGCCGCGGGGGGTGCTGGCGGCGAACTGGTCGCGCAGCTTCTCACAGAGTCGAACGTCCGGTGGGGTGAAGTGTTCCTCGAAGGCATCGCGGAGATCGCCTCCGGCGTGGTCGAAGTGCCGTCCAATCTGCGCGCAGCGCGGGAGGCGGCCGAGGCGCGGTTCGCACGCAACGACCACAACGCGATGCTGGCCGAGTACCACGCCAACCAGGTGAAGCAGTTGTCGGAGCTGGTATCCGCGACGAAGGTGCTGGCGCGCGATCCGCAGACGCTGCAGGAATTCATCGACAGCGTTGCTGTCGAGGGCGGCCGTGTCGAAGACATCTATGTCGACGCGCGGCAGTTTGCCCAGGCAGTAGGCGAGGAGAAGCTGGCCGAGCTGCGCCAGGCCTCGCCGTCAGTGGCGGCACAGATCGACGAGGCGATCGCGATCGGCGGCGACCTGGTGGTCCCGCTCGGCGAGTTCGCGACGACGATCGGCCAGTCCGACGTTATGCCGAGCGTGCTTGAGCTGATCCGGCCCGACGCGGCCGAGATGTCGCTGGCGGAGGCCAAGCAGTTCGCGCAGGCGCGTGACGAGCAGATGCTGGCCGAGGCGGAACGTGCGCTGGAAGAGGCTGGCGAGGCCAGCGAGTTCACGCGCTCCGCGATGTCGGTCGAGCAGCGCCTGCTGGAAGAACTGCAGTCGGCGAACCGCTTCACCGAACCGGTGAACGCGCGCTACGCCAAGCTGGTTTCGGCCTTCTTCACGACGATGGCGAAGCGCGCCGGTGTGCTGCCTGAGCAGTTCGCCGAACGCTACAAGTTGCGCGTCCGCAATGAAGCGGTGCAGGGTGAGCGGCAGCTCGACTCGCGCCCAGTCACGGAGACGCCGGAGTTCAAGACGTGGTTCGGTGACAGCGTGGCGCGTGAACGGATGACCAGCAGTAGGCAAAAGCTCGCCGACATGGCGCCGCTAGTTTTGTACCACACCACCCGCAGCGCGGGGTTCGACGTATTCGAGATAGGGCGCACCACCACAAACAGCACCACCTTCGGTGACGTCGAAACCTCGCGCTCCGCGGTTTTCTTCACGCCGGATAGGGAGGCGTCCAACGCTTACGCGGGCGGCGTCGGGTCAGCAAGCATGCCTGTGTACCTGCGCGTGCTGAACCCCCTCGATCTGACAGAAGGGCTGACCGAGCAGGACGAGGCTACGCTGCTGGCTGCCGGGCTCTCTTACGGGTTTGTGCGCAATGTGGTGGGCCGCTGGTGGATGTTCGACGGGGAAGACGGCCAGATATTTACGGAGGCGCTGCGCCGGGCGGGGTTCGACGCCGTCATATTCAACGACGAAAACCCCGAAACAGGTGACAGCTTCGAGGCCTGGGCGGTTTTCAGCCCCGAGCAGATCAAGTCCGTTTTCAACCGCGGCACGTTCGACCCGACCGTGGCGTCGATTCTCGCGCAGCCTGTCACCTCCCCGACCGGTGTCGAAAACTTCAAGCCGGGCAACCTGCACACCCTGCTTGGCCGTGAGGACTGGACGATCCTGACGGCCCACAACCCGATGGGGCAGCAACTCTCACCGGAAGAGAATGCGGCCCGGAATGAGCGGCTGCGCGAGGAGCTCGATCGTCGCGGTCTGGACTACATCGACTCGATCGGGAAATACGTCAACGACATTCTGGCCGACCCGCCCGAGGACGGCTTTGCCGTGTTCGGTGTCACGCCGGAGATCGCGAACGAGATCGGCAACATGTTCGAGCAGGACAGCGTGCTGACCGGCCGGGGGCTGCTCTACCACGACATGACGCTAAACCCGGCGGACGGGACGATCACTGAGCACGCGACGCCGCCCGAGAACTACTTCACCAGCATCCCGCAGACCGGCGCGTTGTTCACGATGGGCATCAACTTCGAGCAGCGCATCCCGTTCGTGCGCCAGTTCGCGCAGCCGGCGGATCGCGGCCGTGTTGACAATGTCGCTGTCGTGCACTACTCGCAGCAGCCACGCACGTCACTCGTGTCGTGGTTCTACGGCACCGGCATGAAGGGTGCCGAGTACGAGCGCGTCATGTCCGCCTCGGACACGCGCCTGCGCCAGCGCATCCACTTCTATGTGTCGGCCGGGCAGCCGATCGTGCCCGAGTCCGGCGTTGGCCGGGTCGCTCACGTCACCACGGTGAGCAACCTGTACGACGCGGACCTCGACCATCTCAAGCTGCGCCGGCAGTCGCGCGGCGACGCCAATGCGTTCGAATCCGCGATCCTTGACGCGGGCTACGACGGATATCTCTCCCGCACCGTGTTCGGCCGGCAGGGGACCGTGGTCATGCTCGGCCGCCGCGACCTCCGCGTCGAGCAGGTTTCTGACCCGGACACCCGGCTCGCGATCCCGCCGGCCCCGCTGTTCACCGAGGGCGAGATCCTGGCCCGCGAGATCGCAGCACACCGCGCGCTCCCGTCCGGGTCGGGCAAGCTGGACTGGTGGCAGGGCTACCTGCCGAAGGTCGTGCCTGACCTCGCGGCGAAAATCCCGGACGGGGCCTGGGACCGTATGCGCGCGGCGTTCGGGGACGCCGACATCTACCGGTCCGACCTCGCCCGGCTGTTCGACGCCCCCGAGATCGGACGCTCGTTTGCGCAGACGGTAAGCACCCGTGTGCCGCGTGCGATGAAGGCAGTCGAGAACCCGTTCGAGCAGATGCTGGTGGTCGGCCTCGAGTCGTCGATGGCGGACCCCAAGGGGTTCGAGACCAACATCGCCTTGATGGCCGGCTATGAGGGGTTCCGTTTCACCCGGTCCGACAAGACCGCCGCCAAGAAGGCGGAGCGGATGATCCAGCACATGGTCGACAACCTGCTGTGGTTGCACGACCAGACGCCGGACGAGGTGCGCCAGCGCTTGCTGCTTTGGTACGACGGCGCCCGCCGTATCACGGACCTGTTCTCCGAGCGGTTCGGCCGCACCGATGTCCAGGTCGCCGCCGTGCTGGCCGTGCTGTCGCCGCAGAAAGACTGGTTCATGAACGTCACGCTCGCGGAGCGTGTGCTCGACATCTACACGAACCGGCAGGACTTCCGCTGGTCGCCGGAGATGACGCAGGTCGCGGACGACATCCTCGGCAACGTGGACCCGGACGACCGCCTCGCGATAGAGGGGCGCACGCTGCGGGAGCTGGACGGGCAGACATACCTGCAGGCCCTGTGGCTGCGTACGTACGATCAGGCGCACAACCCGCGCACGTTCCGCGGTGTGGACCCGGGCGGGGACTTCGCTGACCTCGCTGTGAATTACGACGGCGAGACCAACACCCGCGCGGCCTGGGGCTCATTCGGCTCGATCGGCAAAGCCATCGAGGTGCTGCGTGACGGCAGCGTGCAGAACGTGAGCCGCATGCTCGGCAACGAGCACAAGGTCCGCAACTTCTACAACAACATCTTCAACCCGGCGAGCCTGCACGGTGATGTGACGATAGATACGCACGCGGTCGCGGCGGCGCTGCTGCAGCCGCTCGCCGGCTCGAGCCCTGAGGTGCTGCACAACTTTGGTGGCGCCGGCAGCGCGTCGTCGTCGGTGTATGGCACCTCGGGCACCTACGGCATCTACGCCGAGGCGTACCGCCGCGCGGCTGCCCAGCGTGGCGTCCTCCCGCGGGAGATGCAGTCGATCACCTGGGAAGCCGTCCGAGGGCTCTTCCGGCCGGAGTTCAAGCGGGCCACTTCGAAGCTCTCCAAGAAGGACAACCCTATTCTGTCGGCATGGGCCGACTATCGTCGTGGAAAGGACACAGCAGATGGCGTTCGATCTCGAATACTCGAAATCGCTGGGGGAATTGCAAACCCTCCGTGGTTCGGACCCCGTGGTGCAGCATCTCAGCAACCGTGGGCGTCCTCTTACGCGGATGTCCTACGTGATGGCGGCGGGGCTCCGGGAGCCGCTGGACCCCGAGATGGCGGCATACCTGGACAAGCTGGGGCTGGCGTAGGTCGAGCCTTCAACCAGGCGGCGTACCACGGCACGCCGCACCGCTTTGATCGCTTCAGTCTGGCGCATCTCGGCACGGGCGAGGGCGTGCAGGCTTTCGGCTGGGGGCTTTACTTCACGTCCGATCGCGACATCGCAGAGTGGTATCGCCGCAAACTGTCGGACGATCAGGCCGTCGCGAGCTGGCGGATCGGCAGCCGCTACCTGGTGCGCAACGAACAGTTCCAGGACTACAGCCCGCGCAACATGAACAGCGATGCCGAGCAGGCCTGGGCCACCGCGGCCGAAGGGCTGCTGCTGGCGGAAGCGGAGCTGCGCGACACGCTCTACGCGGGCGGCGACGTGCGCGCCAAGGCTGCGGAAATTCTCGACGAGATCATCGAGATCGAGAAGTCCGGCGACTACCGGCAGAGCTTCGTCTTCCACCTGGAGCGCATCCGCGACCAGGCGCGCGACGGCATGGTGTTCGACCTCACCGAGGCGCAGGGCCAGGTGTACCAGGTGAACATCCCTGACGAGACGGAAATGCTCGCCTGGGACAAGCCGCTGTCCGAGCAGCCGGAGAAGGTGCGGGCGGCACTTGAAGATAACCGCGCCGAGATCGAGCACCACTTGCGCACCGATCTCGGCATGACGTTGGGCGACTATCTCAACGACAACGGCGATAACTTTTACGTCGCCATGTCGAACGGGCTTGGCGGTCAGGAGCAGGCGAGCAAATTCCTGAACAGCATCGGCATCCGCGGCATCAGCTACCAAGCCGACGGCGGGCGCACCGACGCGCGCAACTTCGTCGTGTTCGACGACACCGCGATCGAAGTGCTGAACACCTTCTACCAGCAGCAGCAAGCGCTGCGCGGTCAGATCACGTTCGGCGAAGACATCACGCGCACGCCGTCGGTGATCAGCCTGTTCGAGCAGGCCAACCTGTCGACCTTCCTGCACGAGACGGGGCACTTCTTCCTGGAGGTCATGGCCGACGTGGCCGCCCGCGGCGAGTCGGCACAAGTTGCCGATGACATGAACAAAATCCTGCGCTGGTTCGGCGTGCCGGACCTCGAGACTTGGCGCGCGATGTCGCCGGACCAGCAGCGCCCGCACCACGAGCGCTTCGCCCGCGGGTTCGAGCGCTACCTGATGGAAGGCCAGGCCCCGATCCGGTCGCTCGAAGGGCTGTTCGCATCGTTCCGGGCGTGGCTGCTGTCGGTCTATCGCGCGCTGATCGGCTCGGCCGGGGGTGCCGACGCGGCACTCAGCGTGTCCGTCAGTGACGAAGTGCGCCAGGTCATGGACCGGCTCATCGCGACGGACGAGGAGATCGCCGAGGCGCAGTACTCGCGGCGGTACGCGCCGCTGTTCAAGTCGGCGGAAGAGATGGGCGCAACGCCCGCCGAGTGGGCGGCCTACCAGCGCGGGCCCGGCGACGCCCTCGAGGCCGCACAGGCAGAGCTGGGCGCGCGGAGCCTGCGGGAGATGCGCTGGCTGTCCGGCGCCAAGTCGCGCGAACTCAAGCGCCTGCAGGCCGAGGCGAAGGCCGCGCGCGCTGCGGTCGAGGAGGAGGCCCGCGCGGAGGTGCGCGCCGAGCCGGTCTATGCCGCGATGCGATGGCTCAAACACGGCGAGATGGTCGGCCCCGACGGCGAACAGATCAAGGCGCTGTCCGGCTTCAAGCTCGACATCGATGCTGTCCGTGTCATCCTCGCCGAGGCGGGCCTGGACACCTCCGTCCTCGGGGTCGGCAAGTACGGCATGGCCGGCAAGGATGGGCTGGCCCCGCAGGTCGTGGCCGAGATGTTCGGCTTCCCGAACGGGGAAACGCTGATCCATGCCATTGTCGGCGCGGCGCCGGAAGCGGACGCGATCGAGGCGCTGACCGACCAGCGCATGCTTGAGCGTTACGGTGAACTGGTCGACGATCGGGCAATGGAGCGCGCAGCCGACGCCGCCGTGCACAACGAAGCGCGCGGACGGTTCGTGGCGGTCGAACTGCGCGCGCTGACCCGCGCACTGAACAAGCAGGCCCGCACACCGGCCGGCGGGTCGGTGAACGCGCTGGCGCGTGCCGCGCGCGAACTCGCTGACCGGATCGTGCTGCGCAAGCCGATCAAGGACATCAAGCCCGCGAAGTTCTCGGCCGCTGAAGTGCGGGCTGCGAAGGCCGCCGAGAAGGCGCTGGCCGGCAACGATCTGACCACGGCGGTGACCGAGAAGCGCAACCAGATGGTGAACTTCTACGCGGCCCGCGCGGCGCACAACGCGCTCGGCCGTTTCGAAGTCGGGCTGCGCAAGATGAAGCGCGCGCTCGAGTCCGAAGGGATCGATCAGGAATACCGCGACCAGATCGCGGCGATCCTCGACCGGTACAACCTGCGCCCGATGACGAAGAAGGAACAGCAGCGCGCGAAGTCGCTGGTCGCTTGGGTCGATGCGCAGAAGGCCGCTGGGTATGAGCCCGTCATCGACGAGGATGTACTCAACGAAGCGCGCCGCGTACCGGTGCGTGACCTCACGGTCGAAGAGTTCGACGGACTGGTCGCGTCCGTCGAGAACATCGCGCACCTCGGCCGGCTCAAGAAAAAGCTGCTGACGGCCAAGGACGCCCGCGAGTTCGCGGCGCGCGTTGACGAAGCCGAAGCGGCGATTCGCGGCAACGCGACGCGCGCGATCCCGGAGCAGATCGAGAAAGGGCGCCTCGCGCGTTTCCGCTCGGGCGTCAAAGAGTTCTTTGTCATGCACCGCAAGTTTGCGAACACGATATTCGAGATGGATGGGTGGCGCGACGGTGGTGTGCTGTGGGAGCTCTTCGTGCGTCCGATGAACGAGGCAGCGGACCGGGAGGCCGTCATGCGCGAGCAGGCGACGATCCGGCTTGCCGAGCTCTTCAAGGCCGTGTCGAAGGACGCCAGCAAGAAGG
>JAGVUU010000170.1 GCA_019136105.1 Gammaproteobacteria bacterium | reverse complement strand
CACACCGAGCAACCCGGTCACGGCGCGGAGATCGCACGCGCGGCCTTGCTGCAGGGTCGACGTCACCTGGCCGTGGCCGGTGGCGACGGCTCCGTGAACGAGGTGGTGCACGGCATCATGAATGCGGGCCTCGCCGACACGCGCGAGGTGACGCTCGCAGTGATCCCGACTGGCACGGGCAACGACTGGGCACGAACGCTTGGCATCACGCGCCGGCCCGCCGACATCGCGCGGGCCATCGCAGGCGGCCGCACGATGCTGCACGACGTGGGCGCCATCGACTTGCCGGGCCGCGATCCCGCGCGCCGGTGGTTCATCAACGAGGCCTCGCCCGGTATCGCGCGCCGCACTTCCGCATCACCGCCGATGGCGAGACGATCGAGGGGCCGCTGCTGCTCGCATTCGTCGCCAACGCGCAGTATTGCGGCAACCGCATGCACGTGGTCCCGACTGCGCGCACGGACGACGGACAGCTCGACGTCCTCGCCGTGCGCGAGCTCTCGCTGCTCGCCGTGTGGCCGAAGCTGGTGAAGCTCTACGCCGGGCACATCCTCGGCGACCGCGCCGTGCGCCACCTGCGCGCGCAGCGCGTGCGCATCGACACGGAGCCACCGGCGGTGATCCAGGCCGATGGCCAGATCGTGGGACGGACACCCGCGGAGTTCAGCCTGCTCACGCAGGCCGTGCGCGTGATCGTGCCCTGAACGAGCCGCTCAAAGGTCGTGCGGGCCCATCGCCAGCAGGTGCAGCAGCTCGGCCTGCGAGTTGACCTCGCACTTGGTGAAGATCTGCTTCAGGTGCGTCCGCACGGTGTTGAGCGACAGGTCGAGTTCGTGCGCCGTCTCCTCGACGCTGCGGCCCGCGAACAGGCTGCGCGCCACGGCAGACTGGGCGGGCGTGAGGCTGTACACCTGCCGCAACACTTCGACCGAGATGCCGTTCAGGCCGTTCGGCGCGTAGAGCAGCGCGAAGAACGCCACCTTGCGCTCATCCGAGTCGGCCGGCACTGACCGCACCACGATCCGGTACGGATCACCGCCCTTGCAGCGGACGCGCGCCGCGAGCACCGCGCGGCCGCCGCGCTGCGCCGGCCCCTGGCCGGCGATGGCCTGCTGCATCCGTTCGTCGAGTTCGGGATCGGTGAACGCGAGCCGGCCCGCGCGCATGCGAATGCCGTTGCAGTTGCGGATCACGTGGAGCGCGTGCGAATTCGCGTCGACGATGCGGCCCTGCGCGTCGAGCAGCATCACGCCGCGATCGAGCCGGTCGAGGATGATCCGTCCGAGCGCAGTGAAGACCTTGCCCTGCGGCAACTGGACGGGACCGCGAGGCACCGTCCTTGGCACCACGCGGCCCCCATTGCCGTTCCGACGGACAGTGTCCCTGCTTCGGTCCTTCGCAGTCGCGAGTCCCCGGCCGCCCGGCCGGGCGCCGTTACCGTTTTTCCGCATGCGCGAGAGGCATCCGCTGCCTCGCCCCTGGTGTTGCTATGTTCCAAATAGACCACATGGCTCGACGCCGCGAATCACCTGAATAGGTGATCGGCACCACCGGAAATTTCCGGTTTGGCGGGTGCCATCTCGGAACCTACGTATGGCTTCGCGGCATTCCGAAAATGACTACTGAATCAAGGATTTGCCGCAGCGCAACATCCAGAATGCGCGCCGACATCGAAGACGCACGCACGCGTCATCAGCCAGGAAAGTGCCATGGAACTTGCCGCCGTCGTCCTGTTCGGTTCCGTCGTCCTCTGGTTCGTCGAGGAAGCGACGGACGAGCACTTCTAGGCGTGCGTCGGGTACAAGCGCTCGAGCACGTCGTACACGATCGACTCGAGTAGCGGCCGCAACCGTGACTCGAGCTCGGCCTCGGACGTGCCGCGCTCGGCTGCCGACCAGAGCCGATCGAGGAACGGGCGCTGCACGCTGACCGCGGCGTCCACGACGGCGCTCCAGTGCTGCGGATACTCGCCTGCGACGTAATCGCCGCGGCCACGCCCGAAATGGGCCACCGCCAGGTAGCGCAGCACGGCACCGGCCATGCGTCCGGTCAGGAACTCCGCTGACCAGCGCACGGTCGTCGCCTCACTGCCGCGCGCGAGGTTGTACGCACCCGCGAGTCCGCGCGCACCCGCGGCGCCGAGCAATCCGCCGAGCACCGCTCCGGCGCCGAAGGTGAGCCCTCCGGCGGCGAGGTCGGCGGCAAGACCGCCGAGCGCACCGGAGAGCGCAGCGCCGATGAGGCTCGCCTTGCCGGGATCCGCGGCCTTGTCCACCGCATACTCCGATCCCATCCGCTGCAGGATCTCGCCGGCTGCGCGGCCCGAGAGCCCGTGCAGCGCGATCAGCTGATCGGTCGCCGAGCGCACCGCCGCGTCGAGCCGCTGTGCGAGTTGAGCCATGGCCGCATCCGTTGCGGTGTCGGTGCGGCCGCGCGCCCCGAGCAGCGCATTGACCCAGGCGCGCGCAGTGCCGGCGGCGCCCGGTGACGTCACCGTCGCACCATCGGCCGCGATGGTCGACAGCTGCTTCGCCAGCACCTGCATCGACCGCTCGAACGTGTCGCGATTGCGGTCGCGCCACGCGGCGGCGAGGCGCGCAAACGGCTCGCGCTGGGCCGGCAGCAGCACTGCACCGATGCGGTCCAGCAGCGCGTGTTCCTGGACCCAGCAGCGCGCGAACGCATCGAACGCCAGCGTGTCCCGCACCCACGGATATCCAGCGAGGTGCGACGCCCAACGCTGCGCCTCCGCGGCTTCGGTCGTCTCAGGCCTCGGCGGGCCGAGCTGGTTCAGCAGCACGATCACGGGCTTGGCCGTCCAGCCGAGGATCTGCATCTCGGCATCGACGTAGCCAGCGGCTTCCGGGTCTTCGCTGGCATTCACCAGGTAGAGCACGACGTCCGCCTCGTCGCGCACGTTGCGCACCGCCTGCTGGCTGCTGAAGAACGGCCGGTCCACGTAGCGGTCCCAGACCTGCGTGAGGAACCAGCCGAGCGGGTTGCCGCTCTGGCGCAGCCGCTTGAGCAGCCGCGCGCTGTCGCCGAAGCCGGGCGTGTCCCACAGCCGCAGTTCGTCACCCTGCGGCGTCGAGACGAGCAGGTGGACGTCGGACGTCTCGGTGACGTGCGCGGCGTCGCGCACCTCGCCGACGTCGCGGCGCAGCAACGTTCGCGCCAGCGTCGTCTTGCCGACGTTGGTGTGCGAGATGAGGCTCAGCGAGACGGAGGCGATGGCAGGTCCTCCAGCGGCAGCAGGTCGGCCTCGAGCCCGTAACCCGCCACGAAGTTGCGCCAGAGCCGGCGCCGCTCCTCGACGCGTGATGCGAGCGAAGCGTCACCTGCGAACCGGGTCGCGTACGGAGATTCGTCGATGACGATGCGCACCCCCGCCGGCGGTCGCGCGCGATGGGCGGCGTCGCGCGCAGCGGCGATCACCACGCCGTGATTCTCGGCCTCGGGCGTTGCCGCGAGGCTCATGACCAGCACGTGCAGGTCGGCAACGCGATGCGCACCGATCGCGAACGCCGGCCCGGCCATGTCCTCCTCGCCGTAACGCAACGACGTGCGGCGTTCGACCTGCGTCGCGCCCGCCGCGCCCTGCAACCATCGCGTGAGCCCGGCCAGCGAGGCATCGGACGGCTCGTACGCATAGGTCGTGACGCTCGCGACGCCCGTGCTACGGATGATGCCGCTGCCGCGCAGTACGTCGGTCGCGTAGCGGCGGAGATCGTCCGGCAGCGACGCGGCGCGATCGAGCCTCCACAGGCCGAGGGTGGCGGCCGCCGCCAACAGCAGCCGCGGCAACACCACGTACAGGATGAGGCTCAGGGCGATCAGGTGTATCCAGGGAGCGGCGTCACCACCGCCGCCCCCGGCGGTCCACCGTAACTGTTCGACCTCCGCGATCGTTGCGGGCAACTGCACGCCCGACCAGCCCGCCACTGGACCGAAGAGCACGCCCAGGATCGACTGCACCTGCGCCGGCCCGAGGAACGTGCTTTCCCAGCCTGCTTCGTAGCGAAACACGGTGCCGCGCACGTACAGGCCGACGATCAGGCCGATGGCGACGGCGGCCGCCGCCAGGTGCAACCAGCGCCGCGCGTGCTGCGCGATGAACGCACTGCCGAGCGCGCCACAGGCAACGGCGTACGAACCCAGCGCCTCACCCAGTACCACGTGCACCCGGCGCGTCTCGCGCAGCAGCGGTGCGATGCGTCGCTCGAACAGGCGCCGCGTCCAGGCGCGGCCGGAGTCAGACGGCGCAGCGGGCCGGATGCGGCCGCGGATCCAGCCGATGGCCAGCACGGCGTACATGGCGAGGTTCCACGCGATCAGCCCGAGGAACGGGAACGCGAGGATGTTGATGCGCCGCGAACCGTCGAGCGCCGAGAGGCCGATGCCGCCCGCGAACGCGACCAGCAGCAGGACGATCAGCAAGCCGGCCGGCGTCCTCGAGCGCCCGAGTGCTTCGCCGACGATCGGAAAGCGCTCCACCAGTGGGCCCGTGAGCCGCTCGGCACGGTCACCGAGCGCGCGCGCAAGCAAGCGGTCGTCCGCAACGAGGGCCGCTTCATCGACACCTGCGCCCAGCGCGCGCACGGCTTCGCGCGTCGCCTGCGCGCGATCGCCCGGCGGAAGGATGGTGCCGGCCCGGTCGACCTCCTCGATCGCCCTGACCATGAGCACGGCACGCAGGGTTTCTTCACGCATCGTGACGGGATCCTAACCGATGCCGCACCGTCGCTGCGTCAGGCGCGCTCGTCGCGAGCCGCGACCTCGGCTTCTTCGCGCCAGATGTCGGGCTTGTGCGCCGGCTGGCCGCGCACGTTCGCCGAGACGAGCGGCACCGGTTGGCGGCGCGCGCGGGCGCGGGCTTTCGCCGCGGCCTCGCGACGGGCTGCCCGGCGCCGCACGCTGGCGAGACTGGCCCAGCACGCGAGCAACACGATGCCGGCGACGACCCAAGCGCCCACGTCCCTGTACTCCGCACCGGAGCGGCGCGGCATCCTGCCGCATTGACCACCACCCGATCGGCGCGATGGTCACACGCATCCGCGGCGCGCGACAGCGCCGAAAGCGGCGATTCGCCGCCGAAATTTCGCTTGCAGCCGGCTAGAACCGGATCTCGGTCCGGTTGCCTGACGGGTAGTACCGGCAGGTGGCCTGCACGTTCCGGCCGCGGAGATTGCCGGCCACGATCGCCGTCCAGTAGGAGCCCTGCACCGTGGCCTTCGACACGGAACGCACGTCCATCCCCTGGCGACGGGCCTCGTTGCGGCAGTGCGATTCCGCACGCTGCCGCTGCCCCTCGAAGCCGCCCCCGGCCCCGCTGCTGCCGCCACTGCCCCCGAACCCTCCGGCCGGCACGACCTGGAACCGGCCCTGGCAACCGTTGGTGACCCACAGCACGCCGGGACGCGTGCCCCACGTGGAGTCCTCGCGGCAGCGGCCCGTGTAGTCGCGCACGATGCGCGCCTCGTAACCCTTGCGGAGCGCGCACTCCTGGTAACGGTTGTTCTGCGAGCGGCAATCGACCTGCTGGCCGGATCCGCCACCGCCGCCACCACGCGCGACCTCGAACTTGCCGCGACAACCGTTGTTCACCCACACGCGGTCGCCGCGCTGGCCCCAGCTGCGGCCCTCGACGCACGGCGCGTCGGACTTCTGCTTGACGAGCCGCGCACGGCCGTCCACCGGCAACTGGCACTCGCGGTAGCGGTGGTCCGGTGAGGCGCAGGTGAACTCGTACCGGTCGGCCGGAGTGCCGCCACCCCAACCGAACCCGAACAGGGTCACGTCACCCGAGCGCGTCTCGACGAAGCACGAGCCGTTGACGTTGCGGCCGGACTGGTCGCGCGCCCGCACGTCGAGCTGCCAGCCGTCCTTGAACTGCTGGAAGTTGCCGGTGGAGACGACGCGGTAGCCGCGCCGCTCGACCTCGCGCGTGCAGTCGCCCTGCGCCGAACGTGGCGCCACCTGCGCCAGCGCAGTGCCGAGTGGCGCCGCAATTGCGAGCGCCGCGACGAACATCCACCGACCCCACTTGCCCATGCATGATCCTCCGGCCGGTCCGGCCGCCGACGCCCTTACCAGTGAATGCCGCGCATCAGCGAGGCGAAGATCATCGCCTCCTTGGTCGCCGTGCGCTGCGCGTCGCCGTCCTTCTTGCCCTGGGCCGCCGCCGAGTCGGGGAACATGCGGTAGGCGGAGTTCATCACGACCTCCGACATCTTCGGCATCACCAGGTGCATGATCTCGGCCATCACGCCGAGCTTGGTCGCGATGCGCTGCGGCTTGCGGATGATCGCGTCGGCGATCATGTCGGCCGCCTCCTCGGGCGTGATGATCGTCGGCATGTCCTCGTAGATCTTGGTGGGCGCGATCATCGGCGTGCGCACCAGCGGCATGTTGATGATCGTGAAGTGCACGCCCTCGTCGTGGAACTCCGAAGCCGCGCAGCGCGCGAACGACTCGAGCGCCGCCTTCGACGCCACGTACGCCGAGAAGCGCGGGGCGTTCGTCAGCACGCCGATCGACGACACGTTGATCACGTGGCCACGCTTGCGCGCGGTCATCGACGGCATCAGGTTCATGGTGAGGCGCACGCAGGCGAAGTAGTTCAGCTGCATGGTGCGCTCGAAGTCGTGGAAGCGGTCGTACGACAGCGCGAGCGAGCGGCGGATCGAGCGGCCGGCATTGTTCACCAGCACGTCGACGTGGCCGAACTCCTTCAGGATGTCCGTCGCGAGCTGGTCGTTCGCGGCGTAGTCGGTGATGTCGCAGGAGTAGGTCTTCACGAACCCGCCGAGGTCGGTGATCTTCTTGCGAACCTCGGCGAGCTTCTCCTCGTCGCGCGCGACCACCACGACCTTGCCGCCCGCCTCCGCGATGCGGATCGCCGCGGCCTCGCCGATGCCGGACGAGCCGCCGGTGATCACCACCACCTTGCCCTTCACCGCGCCGCGCAGGCTGCGGTCGATCGAGAGGTCGGGGTCGAGGTGGCGCTCCCAGTAGTCCCACAGGCGCCAGGCGTAGTCCTCGAGCAGAGGCACGCGGATCTTCGCCTTCTCGAGCAGCTTCTGCGTCTCGCTCGAATCGAAGCGCGTCGGGTAGTTCGCGAACTTCAGCACCGACTTCGGGATCTGCAGGTCGTGCATCAACTGGTTGACGACGCCCTGCACGGGCTTCGCGCGGTCGAGCGATTGCGTGACGCCCTCGGGCACCAGCGCGAACAGCTTCGGGTCGATGCGGAACGCCATCTCCGGTGCGTGCGCCGCGCGCGCGAAGACGTTGAGCACCTCGCCCATGCGGCGCGGCTTCGGGTCGGTGAGGTGGAAGCAGCGGCCGTCGAGCTTCGGCTGGTGCGCGAGGTGCACCATGGCGTTCACGACGTAGTCCACCGGCACGAGGTTGATGTAGCCGCCTTCGACGCCCACGAGCGGGATCCAGCGCGGCCACGACTCGCGCAGCTTCTGCAGCGCCTTGAAGAAGTAGTAGGGCCCGTCGATCTTGTCGATGAAGCCGGTCTTCGAGTGGCCGACCACCACACCGGGGCGATAGATGCGGAACGGCACGCGCGTGTTGGCGCGCACGAGCCCCTCGGAATCGTGCTTGGTGCGGTAGTACGGGTGGTCGAGGTCCTCGGCCTCCTCGAACATGTCCTCGGTGAACGTGCCGCGATAGAGGCCGGCGGCCGCAATCGAGCTCACGAGGTGGAAGCAGCCGGCGTTCACCGCCTCGGCACACTCGAGCGCGGACTGCGTGCCGACGATGTTCGCCTTGTGCATCGCCTCGGCGCTCGCCTCGAGGTCGTAGACCGCGCCGAGGTGGAAGAAGTGCTTGACCTTGCCCTTGAGCCTGGTGAGGTCGGACTTCGACACACCGAGCTTCGGCTGCGCGAGATCGCCCTTGATGGCGACCACGCGCTTCACGCTCTCCTTGCCCCAGAACTCGCGCAGCTCGTCGAGCTTGCCGATCGACTTCGGCCGCACCAGCACGTACACCGTGCCTTTGCCGCGCTGCAACAGGGACTGCACCAGGAACCGGCCGATGAAGCCGGTCGCGCCGGTCACGAAATACGTCATGGAAATCTCCCCAGGCCTCGGCCGCCGCGGACCCATCCGTGGCACGCCGGTTTTTGCGGCTACCTTAGGGGCCGCGGCGATGCAGGTCAACGTGGCAAGGAGGCGCGGGTGGCCTAAGATTCGCGAATGACGGCCCCTCATCACGAACGCATGTCGAGCGTCGACACGGCGTGGCTGCGCATGGACGGCCCCGCCAACTCGATGATGATCGTCGGGGTGAGCGCGACCGCGACGCCGATCCGTCCCAGCGACTTCCGCCGCATGATCGAGCAGCGCCTGCTGTGCTTCGCCCGTTTCCGGCAGCGACCGGTCGCCGATGCGCTCGGCGCGTCCTGGGTCGAGGACGACTCGTTCGATCTCGACGCACATTTCACGCAGGTGACGCTGCCCGAACCGGCGGGCAAGGCGGAGCTCCAGGCGCTCACCGCGGAACTTGCGGGTTCGCCGCTCGATCCGCGGCGACCCCTGTGGCAAGTGCACCTGGTCGAGCGCTACAACGGCGGCAGCGCCTGGGTGATCCGCGTGCACCACTGCTACGCCGACGGCATCGCGATGATCCGCGTGCTGCTCTCGATGACCGAGCAGGATCCCGCACCGGCCCTCGGCAAGCGTGCGCCACCACCCCACCCGGTGTCGGCACGGCGCGCAGCCGTGGACGTGCTGCCCGTGCTCAGCTGGGTGGAGCAACTCGCGCAGCCCGCGGGCGACATCCTCGAGAATGCGCTCGCCGAGGGCGCGAAGCTGCTCGAGACCGGCGTCCACCAGCTCTTCCACCCGGAGCGGGCGGCGACGATCGCGGCCCAGGCCGGCGGCATGGTCGGTGAGTTCGCGAAGGTCGTGGCGCTGCCCGACGACCCGGACACGCCGCTGCGCGGCGGCCTCAGCGGACGCAAGGCCGTGGCCTGGGGCGCGCCCATCCCGCTGCACGAGGTGAAGACGGTGGGCCGG
>JAGVUU010000071.1 GCA_019136105.1 Gammaproteobacteria bacterium | reverse complement strand
CCAGCTGGGAGAACTGCTGCCGGTTGCGGCCCGGGTACACCCGGTAGCCGCGCTGCTGTCCGTTCGCGAACACCGGCTGCGGGCGGATGATCTCCGTGATCGCGCCGGGATTCTGTGCGACGAGCTCCTGCAAGCGCTGGCCCATCATCGTTCCGGCCGCCTCGGGCAATGGAGCCGCCGCCACCGCGCCGCCACCCGTGTACTTCTTGGGCAGCAGCAGGGCCTCGAGCTTGCCACCCCGGTCGAGGATCACCCGATCCGCATATACCGCATGCAACTTGGTGCTGCCCGTAATGGTCTTGCCGACCGCGTACACCTTCGCCGAAGCGGCGCTGTCGCCGATGATGGCGTATCCGAGGGCCGGGTCGGTGTGGGCGATGGTGCCGACCAGGACCAGCGCCATCTGGGTCGCCGCGACGGCGTTGGGGTCGCCCGAGCCGGCATCCACCGCGCCCGCCTCACCGAACAGGTGAGCGTTGACGATGGCGCCGACGTCGATCGCAGGGCCGGTGGGCACTTGCACGGGTGCTGCAGCCGCGGGATCGGTGACCGGTGCGCGCCCTGCGCCAAGGAGCGTCCAGGCGAGCTGGATCACTTGCCACGCAAGCAGCACGACCAGCGCGACGGAGACCCACAGCGGCAGGGAGCGGGCCCACGCGGCGGACCCAGCCCCCCCGGCGACCGAGGTGATGCGACTCAGGCTCTTGGGCAGCGGCATTGCGTAGGCGAACACGTCCTCCCGGCGCGGTTTTGCCGGGGCTGCCGCATGATACGGACTTGCGGGACACTGCCTCAAGACAATCGCGCAAATATCGGATCCGGCGACCACCGCACGGTCCGCCCGGCGGCGCTTGTCAGGGTGGGGGCATGGCCCTATATAGGGATGGCGGGAGCAACGGCACGATATGAGCGACGAACGGACCCAGCAGGGCCACGGCCTGGTGGTGGAGGAGGCGCAGCCGCAGACCAAGCGGCCGCCGCTCTACCAGGTCGTGACGACCTACGCCCGCCAGCACCAGCATCCACTTCTCTGCACGATGGAAGAGGCCTGAAGACGTGTTGAGCAGCGAACTCGAGATCTGCCTGAACGAGGCCTTCCAGTCCGCACGGGAGGCCCGCCACGAATTCATGACCGTCGAGCACCTGCTGCTCGCGATCATCGACACGGCCAAGGTCCGCGAGATCCTGCGCGCCTGCGGCGCCGACGCGGCCCGCCTGCGCAAGGAACTTGCCGAGTTCATCGACCAGACCACGCCGCGCCTGAGGCAGGACGACGAGCGCGAGGTGCAGCCGACGCTCGGCTTCCAGCGCGTGCTGCAGCGCGCCGTGTTCCACGTGCAGTCGAGCGGCAAGAAGGAGGTGTCGGTCGCGAACGTGCTGGTGGCGATCTTCAGCGAGAAGCACTCGCACGCCGCCTACCTGCTCACGCTGCAGGACGTGTCGCGCCTCGACGTCGTCAACTACATCTCGCACGGGCTCGCCAAGTCGGGCGACGAGCGCGAGCAGCGCCCGGAGGAGGGCGCGCAACCGGAGGGCGAGCGTGACGGCGACGGCGCCCCGGCACTCGAGAAGTACGCCACCAACCTCAACAAGCTCGCGCAGGAAGGCCGCATCGACCCGCTGATCGGCCGCCAGCTCGAGATCGAGCGCACGGTCGAGATCCTCTGCCGCCGCCGCAAGAACAACCCGCTCTACGTGGGCGAGGCCGGGGTCGGCAAGACCGCGCTGGTCGAGGGCCTCGCGAGGCTGATCGTCGAGGGCAAGGTGCCCGAGGTGCTCGTGGGCAGCACCGTCTATTCGCTCGACCTCGGGTCGCTCATCGCCGGCACGAAGTACCGGGGCGACTTCGAGAAGCGCCTCAAGGGCGTGCTCGCGGAGCTCAGGAAGCTGCCGGGCGCCATCCTGTTCATCGACGAGATCCACACGGTGATCGGGGCCGGCGCGGCCTCGGGCGGCGTCATGGATGCGTCGAACCTGATCAAGCCGGCGCTCGCGAACGGCGAGCTGCGCTGCATCGGTTCGACGACCTACCAGGAATACCGCGGCATCTTCGAGAAGGACCACGCGCTCACGCGACGCTTCCAGAAGATCGACGTGGTCGAGCCCACGGTGCCCGAGACCATCGAGATCCTGCGCGGCCTGCGCCCGAAGTTCGAGGAGCACCACGGCATCCGCTACGCCGACGAGGCGCTCATTGCGGCCGCGGAACTCTCGGCGCGGCACATCAACGACCGGCACCTGCCGGACAAGGCCATCGACGTGATCGACGAAGCCGGCGCGCGCCAGCGCGTGAAGCCCGCGGCGGACCGGGAGCCGGTGGTCACCGTGACCCAGATCGAGGACGTGGTGGCCCGCATGGCGCGCATCCCGCCCAAGACCGTCTCGTCGAGCGACCGCGACGTGCTGCGCAACCTGGAGCGCAACCTGAAGCTCGTGATCTACGGCCAGGACAAGGCGATCGACACGCTGTCGGCGGCCATCAAGATGTCGCGCTCGGGCCTCGGAGACCAGCGCAAGCCGGTCGGCTCGTTCCTGTTCGCGGGTCCCACCGGCGTGGGCAAGACCGAAGTCACGCGCCAGCTGGCCGCGGTGCTCGGCGTCGAGCTGGTGCGTTTCGACATGTCGGAGTACATGGAGCGGCACACGGTCTCGCGCCTGATCGGCGCTCCGCCGGGTTACGTGGGCTTCGACCAGGGCGGCCTGCTCACTGAGGCGATCACCAAGAATCCGCACTGCGTGCTGCTGCTCGATGAGATCGAGAAGGCGCACCCCGACGTGTTTAACCTGCTGCTGCAGGTGATGGACCACGGCACGCTCACCGACAACAACGGCCGCAAGGCGGACTTCCGCCACGTGGTGATCGTGATGACCACGAACGCGGGTGCCGCCGAAATGGCGCGCGCGTCGATCGGCTTCGTGGCGTCGGACAACGCTCCGGACGGCATGGAGGCGATCCGCCGCCTGTTCGCGCCGGAGTTCCGCAACCGCCTCGACGCGATCGTGCAGTTCGACGGCCTCGACGAGCGCACCATCCAGCGCGTGGTGGACAAGCTGCTGGTGGAGGTCGAGGCGCAGCTCGAGCAGAAGGGCGTGGCGCTGCACGTCGAGGACGATGCGCGTGCCTGGATCGCCAAACGCGGCTACGACCCCAAGATGGGCGCTCGCCCGATGGCGCGCGTCATCCAGGAGCACATCAAGCGCCCGCTCGCGGAGGAATTGTTGTTCGGCAAGCTCGAGCGCGGCGGCCACGCGTTCGTGAGCGTGGGGCCGGACGACCAGCTGAAGATCGAGACGCGGTCGGCGGAGGAGCCGGCGCTGCTGGAATGAGCAAGGGGGTAATGACTAGGGGGCAGGGGGTAGTCCAGCAACGAATCGGCCGGCGATGCCGGCCTCGTTCACTACCCGCTACCCCCTGATCATTACCCCCTCGGCTTACTTGCCGCGGTAGACGATCCGCCCCTTCGTCAGGTCGTACGGGGTCATCTCCACCGTGACGCTGTCGCCGGTGAGAATGCGGATGTAGTTCTTGCGCATCTTGCCCGAGATGTGTGCGGTGACGACGTGGCCGTTCTGCAACTGCACGCGGAACGTCGTGTTGGGCAGGGTTTCGACCACCCGGCCTTCCATCTGGATTGCGTCCTCTTTCGCCATGCACCCTCTCAGCAGCCCCGCGGGCCGCGCGAATTCTGCATAAACGGCTGCTGCATTGCAATGGAGGTTTCCCTTCACGGGACAGCGCTCGGCACGTCTGGAACGGCTTCTGCCAGCTCGCGCACGAACTGCGATCGGGGGATGCTGCGTGCGCCGAGGCTCTCGAGGTGGGTGCTGGCGACCTGGCAATCGATCAGGCGGCCATTGCGCTCGATCATGGCTCGCACCAGCGCGGCGAGGGCCACCTTCGAGGCGTCGCGTTCGAGGCTGAACATCGATTCGCCGAAGAACACGGATCCCAGCGCGACGCCGTACAGGCCGCCGACGAGGCGGTCGCCGTCCCAGGTCTCGTACGAGTGGGCGAGGCCGAGTTCGTGCAGGCGGAGGTAAGCCGCGCGCATCTGCGGGGAGATCCAGGTGCCTTCCGGACGCAGGCGCTCGTCGGCGCAATGCGCCATCACCTCGGCAAATGCTCGATCGACGGTGACCGCAAAGCCCCGGTTACGGATCGTCTTGGCGAGGCTGCGCGACACCTTGAATTCGGCCGGGTACAGCACCGTGCGCGGGTCAGGCGACCACCACAGGATCGGCTGTCCCTCCGAGAACCAGGGGAAGATCCCGCGCCGATAGGCCTGGAGCAGTCGCGCGGGCGACAGGTCGCCGCCCGCGCAGAGCAGGCCGTCAGGATCGGTCAGGGCCGTCTCAACCGGTGGAAACGCGTCCGGCGGGTCGCCCCGGTGCAGCCACGGAATCACGGCGCAGGCCCCCGTTGGAAGGGCAGGTGGGCCGCGGCAGCCGCTGCGTACTCCGCGACCGCCGTGCGCTCGCGCTCGAGGTGGCGCGTCAATGCCGACATGAATCCCGGGTGGGCGACCCAGTGCGCGGAATGCGTGAGCGTCGGCTCGAACCCGCGCGCGAGCTTGTGCTCGCCCTGCGTGCCCGGGTCGAACTCATCGAGACCGTGCGCAATGCAGTGCTCGATGCCCTGGTAGTAGCAGGCCTCGAAGTGCAGGCTGTCCTCGTGCCCGGCCGAGCCCCAGTAGCGGCCGTAAAGCGTGCCGCCACCCTGGAAAAAGATCGCCGCCGCCACCGGCGTGCCGTCGCGCTCGGCGAGCTTGACGACGACCGACCCCGGCCGGCGTTGCGCGACCCCGGCGAGAAACGTCGCGTTCAGGTAGTGAGCGTTGCCGTGAAGCAGGAACGTGCGTTCCGAGAACGCAAAAATGGTGTTCCACAGTGGCCGATCGATCGACTCGCCGGTGAGGCTGCGAAAAACGATGCCGGACTCGGCCACGCGTCGCCGCTCGCGGCGCACCTTCTTGCGCTTGTCGGCGCGGAAACCGTCGAGGTAGTCCTCGAAATCGCGGTAGCCGCGGTTGCGCCACAGGAAGCGGACGTCGTGGCGGCGCAGGAACCCCGCCGCCTCGAGTGCCTGCTGGTCGTCGGCGGTCGTGAAATTGGCGTGGGCCCCGGAGTGACCCTGTCGTTCCGCGTCGCGGCGCAGCGACTCCGCGAGGGACCGGCGAAGTGCCGTCGCGTCGTGTCCGCCGCGTACGAGCAGTCGTGGTCCAGTGACGGGCGTGAACGGGATCGCGGCCAGCTGCTTCGGGTAGTAATCGAGTCCCGCATGCGCGTACGCCTGTGCCCAGCTCCAGTCGAAGACGAACTCGCCCCAGGAGTGAGACTTGACGTATCGCGGCACGGCGCCGACGAGGCGGCCGGCATCGTCACGCAGCAGCAGGTGATGCGGCGCCCAGCCGCTGTCGCTGCCCACGCAGCCACAGGACTCGAGCGCCTCGAGGAAGGCGTGGCTCAGGAACGGATTGCCCCTGGTGTCGAGCGCGTCCCACTCCGATGCCGGGACCTCGGACAGCCGGGCGGCATTTTGGGCGTGCAGGCGCAAGTGTCCTCGCGCCGCCCGGGTCAGTGGCCGGCGTCGAGCTGCTCGAGGTACTTGTCGGCGTCGAGCGCCGCCATGCAGCCGGTGCCCGCCGAAGTGATGGCCTGCCGGTACACGTGATCCGCGACGTCGCCCGCGGCGAACACGCCGGGCACGCTGGTCGAGGTGGCGCCGCCCTCGCTGCCCGAGCGTACGACGATGTAGCCGCCCTTCATTTCGAGCTGGCCCTCGAAGATCTGCGTGTTCGGGGTGTGGCCCACTGCGATGAACACGCCCGCGACCTTGACGTCGCGGGTTGGCCCGCCATCGGTCGGTTCGATCCGCACGCCCGTGACGCCCGAGTCGTCGCCGAGCACTTCCTGCACGGTGTGGTTCCAGATGATCTCGACCGCACCGGCGCGCTCACGCTCGAAAAGGCGGTCCTGCAGGATTTTCTCGGAACGCAGCTTGTCACGGCGGTGGACGAGCGTGACGTGGGAGGCGATGTTCGACAGGTACAGCGCCTCCTCGACCGCCGTGTTGCCGCCGCCGATCACGGCGACGCGCTGGCCGCGGAAGAAGAACCCGTCGCAGGTCGCGCAGGCCGATACGCCGCGGCCGCGGAAGGCTTGCTCGGACTCGAGGCCGAGGTAGCGCGCGCTCGCCCCGGTGGCGATGACCAGCGCGTCGCACGTGTACTCGCCACGGTCGCCCAGGAGCCGCAGCGGCCGGCGCGAGAAATCGACCTCGTTGACGTGGTCCATCACGATCTCGGTGTCGAAGCGCTCGGCGTGCTCGCGCATGCGCTCCATCAGCCCGGGGCCGGTGAGTCCATGCGGGTCGCCGGGCCAGTTATCGACCTCGGTCGTCGTCATGAGCTGGCCGCCCTGTTCCATCCCGGTGAGGAGCAGCGGCTTGCGGTTGGCGCGCGCGGCGTACACGGCGGCCGCGTAACCGGCGGGACCGGAGCCGAGGATGATCAGCCGGGAGTGACGGGGACCGCTCATGTATAATTCCTCGCGCTCTGGCGCATCGCGTCCGGGGTGGGCGCGGCATGGTAAGCAACTCGTTGCCCGACGGCAAAGCGCCCGAGCGTGCGTGGCCAGCGGCCAGCCGCAACGAGCCAATGGCAGTCCCGCTCGCGTGCGGGTAATCTTCGCAACTTCATAGGGTTACAGGAAAGTCTTGAACTTTCTGGTGATGGCGAGTGGCTAGGACAGAATCGAAGCGCGAGCCCGGTGCCCAGGCGGCGATCGTGGCGCGGGGGCTGCGCGAGAGCGCGCTGTGGGTGTTCGGGGCGCTGGCCCTGATCCTGTTCGTGGCGCTGGCGAGCTACGACCGCGCCGACCCCGCATTCTCATCGACTGGTCAGGAAGGCCCGGTCACCAACCTGATCGGACCGTTCGGGGCCTGGCTGTCGGATCTCTTCTTCGTCCTGTTCGGTGGGCCCTCGTACCTGTTCCCGGTGATGCTCGGGTTCGCCGGGTGGGCGATCTACCAGGAGCGCCGCAGCCCGGAACCGCTCGACCGGCGCAGCCTCGGGCTGCGTGGGGCAGGATTCGCGCTCGCGCTGGCCACGAGCTGCGGGCTCGCCACGCTGCACTTCTCGGGCGGCTCCCTGCCCAACACGGCGGGCGGGGTGCTGGGCGCGCTGGTGGGCGACGGCCTCGCGTCCATGCTGAGCTTTCTCGGCGCCACGCTGCTGCTGCTCGCCATCTGGCTCGGCTCGGTGTCGCTGTTCACCGGCGTGTCGTGGATCCACGTGATGGACCGCATCGGCTACGGCGTGCTGCACGGCATTCGCTGGGTGCGTGAGCGCATGGCCACCGCGCGCGACGTGAAGGCCGGCCGCGAAGTGAAGCAGGCGCGCCAGGAGGTGGTGCGCGAGGAACAGAAAAAGGCCGCCGAGCGCAAGCCGCCGAAGATCGAGGCGCCGGCGCCCAAGGTCGAGAAGAGCGAGCGCGTCGAGAAGGAAAAGCAGGTCGCGCTGTTCGAGCGGCCGGGCTCCACCGAGTTGCCCGAGCTCTCGCTGCTCGACGACCCGCCGCCGCGCGCCGGTGGCTATTCCGCTGAGGCGCTCGAAGCGATGTCGCGCCTCGTCGAGCTCAAGCTGCGCGACTTCGGCGTCGAAGCCGAGGTGGTCGAAGTGCACCCGGGCCCAGTGATCACGCGCTTCGAACTCAGGCCTGCGCCGGGCGTGAAGGTGGCGCAGATCTCGCATCTCGCCAAGGATCTCGCCCGTGCGCTGTCTGCCGTGAGCGTGCGCGTCGTCGAGATCATCCCGGGCAAGTCCACGATGGGCCTCGAGATCCCGAACGAGTCGCGCGAGATCGTCACGCTCGGCGAGATCATCAAGTCGAAGGCCTATGACGACATGGCGTCGCCGCTCGCGCTGGTGCTCGGCAAGGACATCGGCGGCAACCCGGTCGTGGCCGACCTCGCCCGCATGCCGCACCTGCTGGTGGGCGGCACCACCGGCTCCGGCAAGTCCACGGCCGTGAACGCGATGGTGCTGTCGCTGCTCTACAAGTCGTCGGCGGATCAGGTGCGCCTGATCATGATCGACCCGAAGATGCTCGAGCTCTCGGTGTACGAGGGCATCCCGCACCTGCTCGCGCCGGTCGTCACCGACATGAAGCAGGCGGCGAACGCGCTGCGCTGGTGCGTGGCCGAAATGGAGCGCCGCTACCGCCTGATGGCGTTCGCCGGCGTGCGCAACCTGGCGGGCTACAACCGCAAGGTCAAGGAGGCGGCCGACGAGGGCAAGCCGCTGCGCGACCCGCAGGAGATGAAGCAGCTGCTGCCGGACGCCGACCCGTCGTCGATTCCGCCGCTCGAGCCGTTGCCCTACATCGTGGTGATCGTCGACGAACTCGCCGACCTGATGATGATCGTCGGCAAGAAGGTCGAGGAACTGATCGCACGCCTCGCGCAGAAGGCGCGCGCCTCCGGCATCCACCTGATCCTCGCCACGCAGCGGCCGTCGGTGGACGTCATCACTGGCCTCATCAAGGCGAACATCCCCACGCGCATCGCGTTCCAGGTGTCGGCGAAGGTCGACTCCCGGACCATCCTCGACCAGAGCGGTGCTGAGGCGCTGCTTGGCCATGGCGACATGCTGTTCCTGCAGCCCGGCACCTCGCTGCCGGTGCGCGTGCACGGTGCGTTCGTCTCCGACCAGGAGGTGCACCGCGTCGTCGGCAAGCTCAAGGTGATGAGCCCGCCCGTGTACCTCGACGAAGTGCTCGAGGGTCCGTCGGCGCCGATCCCGGGCCTGCCGGGCGAATCGGCCGGTGGCGGCGAGGACGGCGGCGGCGATCCCGAGCAGGACCCGCTGTACGACGAGGCCGTGAAGATCGTCACCGAGAGCCGCAAGGCGTCGATCTCGGGCGTGCAGCGCCGGCTCAAGATCGGCTACAACCGCGCCGCGCGCATGATCGAAGCGATGGAGGCCGCCGGCCTCGTCGGACCGCTGCAGTCGAACGGCAGCCGCGAGGTGCTCGCGCCGCCGCCGCCCGAGGCGGATTGAGCGCATGAAGATCGCTCGCCGCTGGATCGCGGGGTGGTTCGCGTTTGTGCTGGCGCCGATGGCATTGGCCCAGGGCGGTGATGCGGTCAGCCGCGTCGATGCTTACCTCGCCACGGTGAACACCCTGACCGCCGATTTCAGCCAGGTGGTGCGCAATCGTGACGGCCAGATCGTTGACCGTGCATCGGGCAGGCTTTCACTGTCGCGTCCCAACCGCTTCCGCTGGGACTACCAGAAGCCCTACCTGCAGACGATCGTCGCCGACGGCAAGCAGCTCTGGCTGTACGACAGCGACCTCGAGCAGGTCACGGTGCGCGCCCTCGAGCAGGGCCTCGGTTCGACGCCGGCGATGCTGCTGTCGGGTTCGGGCAAGGTGGGCGATGCGTTCGCTTCCGCGGCCGTGCAGCGGCAGGGCGACTGGACATGGTACCGCCTCGCGCCGAAGCAGCAGGGATCGGATTTCGAGCAGGTGAGTCTTGCGCTCGACCGCAAGGGCGAACTTGCGGCGATGGAACTGCGCGACAAGCTCGGCCAGACCACCGTGATCGAATTCGGCGCGCTACGCCGCAACGTGGCGCTCGACCAGCGGCTGTTCCGCTTCGAACCGCCGCCCGGCGCCGACGTCATCGGCCGGGCAGGGCCCTGAGGCC
>JAGVUU010000294.1 GCA_019136105.1 Gammaproteobacteria bacterium | reverse complement strand
GTCCCGCCGGCGTGACGCACGGTGAGCAGCGTGATCTCGTAGTCGAAGCGCACGAACCCTTCGACGATCACGCGGCCCGCGCCGGCCCGCCCGCCGGCCTGCGCGTATTCCCACGCTGGCAGCACATCGTCGGGACCGCGCACCACGCTCTGACCCTTGCCGGACGAACTCATCACCGGCTTCACGACACACGGGAACCCGATGGCTTCGATGGCCTCGCGGTAGTCCGCGATCGTGTCGGCAAAGCGGTAGGGCGAAGTCGCGAGCCCGAGCTCCTCGGCGGCGAGGCGCCGGATGCCTTCGCGATCCATGGTGAGGCGCGCCGCACGGGCCGTCGGGATCACGCGGAACCCTTCCGCCTCGAGTTCGAGCAGCGCCGGCGTGGCGATGGCCTCGATCTCCGGGACGATCAGCGCCGGCTGCTCGTGCAGCACCAGGTCGCGCAGCACGACGGGGTCGAGCATGCTCAGAACGTGGGAGCGGTGTGCGACCTGCATCGCCGGCGCATTCGGATAGCGGTCGGCGGCGATCACCTCGACGCCGAGCCGCTGCGCCTCGATGGCGACTTCCTTGCCGAGTTCGCCGGCGCCGAGCAGCAGCAGGCGCGTGGCGGAGGGGGAGAGCGGGGTGCCGAGGAGGGTCATGGGCGGAAAGGGGGTAGGGGGTAGGGGGTAGGGGGTAGGGGATAGGGGATAGGGGATAGGGGATAGTAAGAGGTGCGGAGGTATGGCGACAGTTCGCGGCAACCGAATTGCGGTTGCACCAGGGAATTGCCGCCTTCCGACTATCCCCTACCCCCTGCTCCCTACCCCCTCGTCTAGCCCATCAACAACCGGTTCTCCCCCTGCTCGAGGTCCTCCGGCGTGCCCCACAGCACCAGCACGTCGCCCTCGCGCAGCCGGGTCGTGGGCTCGGGGTCGCGCCCGACGATGCCTTCGCGGCGCAGTGCCGTCACGACCACCTTGCCCTTGTCCATGCCGAGCTCACCGATGGTGCGGCCGACGGACGTCGCCCCGGGGGGCAGGACCACGGTGCGCAGCTGCTGCCGCAACGCGTGCTCGTTGTCCTCGAGTGAGCGCGCATCGCGGCGGCGGAAGACGCTGCGCAGGATCGCGTAGCGGTCGTGCCGGATGTCCTCGGTCGTCTCGAGCACGTCGCGCGCCGGCACGTTGAGGAACAGCAGCACGTGCGACACGAGCGACAGGCTGGTCTCGAAGATCTCCGGCACGATCTCCGTGGCGCCGGCGGCCTGCAGCGAGTCGAGGCGCGAATCGTCCTCGGTGCGCACCAGGATCGGCACGTCGTCGCGCAGGCGGCGCACCGCGCGCACGATGCGCAGCGCGGTGTCGGCCGCGCCGAACGACACCACGACCACGCTCGCGTGCTCGAGGCCGAGCGCCTGCAGCACCTCGGGATGCGCGGCGTCGCCATAGACCACGGGGTCTCCCGCCTGGCGCGCGTCGCGCACGCGGAACGGGTCGAGGTCGATCGCGATGTACTCGAAGCCGCGCTTCTCGAGCACCCGCGCCAGGTTCTGGCCCACCCGCCCGAACCCGCAGATCATCACGTGCTCGCGCTTCGCGAGCTCGCGGGTGGCGGCCGTCTCGAGTGCCACCTCGCTGGTGTCCGGCTTGCGCCGCCGCAGCAGGAAGTCGGCGATGCGCTTGTTGTAGCGCACGATCAGCGGGCCGAGCAGCATGCTGAGTGCCACCGTCGTGAGCAGGGCCTGCACCAGCCCGGCATCGACCATGCGGCCCTTCAGCAACAGCAGCAGCAGGGCAAACCCGAATTCGCCGCCCATGCAGATCACGATGCCGGTGCGCAGGGCCTTGCGGTTGTTGCGCACGAACTGCCGCACGATGCCGAAGATGACGGCCGCCTTCACGGCGAGCAGCGTCGCCAGCAGCACCAGCACCAGCGGCAACTGCAGGAGCAGCAGGCGCAGGTCGAGCAGCATGCCGACCGAGACGAAGAACAGGCCGAGCAGGATGTCCTGGAACGGCTTGATCACCGCCTCGGTCTGGTGCCGGAACTCGGTCTCGGAGAGCAGCATGCCGGCGAGGAATGCGCCGAGCGCCATGGACATGCCGAGCGCGTGCGTGGCCCAGGCCGACGACAGCGCCACGAACAGGACCGTCAGGGTGAACGTCTCCGAGCTGCGGTACCGGGCAATCTCGCGGAACAGAGGCCGGAACGCCCAGCGGCCGAGGGCCAGCACGATGAGCAGCGCCAGCACCGCGCGGCCGACCATGCCGAGCAGCCAGGCGGGATTGAGCACGTCCGTCGCCGCGCCGATCGAGGTGGCGAGCGCGAGCAGCGGGGCGAAGGCGAGGTCCTGGAACAGCAGGATGCCGACGGCGAGGCGCGAGTGCGTGCGGTTGATCTCGAGTTGCTCGCCGAGCTGGCGCACGACGATCGCCGTGGACGACATCGCCAGCGCGCCGCCGAGCACGATCGCCACGGCGGGATCGACGCCGAACGCCCAGGCGGCACCGCCGAAGGCCGCGGTCGTGACGACCATCTGCAGGCTGCCGATGCCCAGCACCTCGCGCTTCATCGCGATCATGCGGGCGAGCGAGAACTCGAGGCCGAGCGTGAAGACGAGGAAGACGACGCCGATCTCGGCGAGCAGCTGCACCGCCTCGGCATCGGACGCGAGCCCGAGCGCGTGCGGGCCGAGGATCATCCCGACCACGAGGTAACCGAGGACCGGCGGCAGCGCAAAGCGGCGCACCAGGACCAGGACGGCGACCGAGCCCGCGAGCAGGATCAGTATCTGGGAGAGAATGTCGCCGCCCATCGGCCCTCACCAAGCGCCTGACCCGATGCTAGCATTCCGGCGACCGCTCCCCTAATCACCGCCCGGCCCTGCATGCGGGCGCGCCCATCACCCGACTTTCCAGTGAGTTTCTCCGCACAATTCGACCCCGCCGCGGCCCGCCTCATGCTGGCAGGCGACTGCGGCATGGACGACGCGCCGGTACTGGCGGCCGCGCTCGATGCCGTCCGGAGTGCGGTGCCGGAGACGCTGCGGGTGGAAATCGGCGGCACGCTCGACCTTGGTCCATCCTGGCTGCTGCGCGCGCTCGTCCTCGACCTGCGCGGGGCGGGCAGGCAGGTCGAACTCGACGGCCGCGTGCCCGAGCACCTGCGATTCCTCGACGAGATCGCCGCCCGCGACGTCGGTTCGCTCCCCGCGCCCGGACAAGCCACGTTCGCCGACCGCTTCGCCGAGTTCGGCGGATCGCTGCGCCGGCGGGTCGCCGGCTGGTACGAAGCGCTGGTATTCGGCGGACGCCTGCTCGAGTCGGCCGGCACAGCGTGGCGCAGCCTGAGGCGCCTGCGCGTGCCCTCGGTCGTGCGACACATGCACGAGACCGGCGTGCAGGCCATTCCGGTGGTGGCGGTCATCGCGCTGCTGATCAGCGTGATCTCGGCCTACATCGGCGCACAGCAGTTGCGGCCGTTCGGCGCCGAGATCTACACGGTGGACCTCGTGACCATCGGCGTGCTGCGCGAGCTCGGCGTGCTGCTCACGGCCATCATGGTCGCGGGCCGCACCGGCAGCGCGTATGCCGCCGAACTCGGCGTGATGAAGCTGAACGACGAGGTGGACGCGCTCGAGGCCATGGGCATGAACCCGTACGAGGTGCTGGTGCTGCCGCGCGTGGTGGCGCTGGTGCTCGTCATGCCGCTGCTCACGGTCGTGGCCGACTTCATGGGCCTGGCCGGTGGTGCCCTGCTCACGAGCTACCTGATCGACCTGCCGTGGTCGCAGTTCGTGATGCGGCTCGATTCCTCGATCGGCGACACCACGTTCTGGGCGGGCATGGTGAAGGCCCCGGTGTTCGGCCTGTTGATCGCGCTCACCGGCACCTTGCGCGGCCTGCAGGTCCGCGAATCGTCGCGCGAGCTGGGCCGGCTCACCACGGTGGCGGTGGTGCAGTCGATCTTCCTGGTGATCTTCGCCGACGCGCTGTTCGCCATCTACTTCCTCGAGATCGACTTCTGATGGCCGCGGTTCGACCCCTCATCGTCGTGCGCGACATCGTGAACCGCTTCGGCGCCCAGGTGGTGCACGACGGGGTGAGCTTCGAGGTCATGCCGGGCGAGGTCTTCGGCATCGTCGGTGGCTCGGGCAGCGGCAAGAGCGTGCTGCTGCGGACGATGCTCGGGCTCAGGCGCCCCGACGCAGGCACGGTCGCGATCGAGGGCCGCGAGATCACGGCGATGGACGACCGGGAGCTGCGCGACGTCAAGCGGCGCTACGGCGTGACGTTCCAGCACGGTGCGTTGTTCACTTCGCTCACGGTCGCCGAGAACGTCACGCTCCCGGTGGCGGAGGTCCTCGACCTCGACGAGCCGTCGCTCGCACGGCTCCTCGAGCTGCGCCTGCGCATGGTCGGGCTGCCGCTCGAGGCGGCCGCCAAGCACCCGGCGCAGCTGTCGGGCGGCATGGTGAAACGCGTGGCGCTGGCGCGCGCGCTCGCCCTCGACCCCGCCATCCTGTTCCTCGACGAGCCCACCGCGGGCCTCGACCCGATCGCGGCCTCCGCGTTCGACGAGCTGGTGCTGTACCTGCGCGACACGCTGCGCCTCACCATCGTGATGGTCACCCACGATCTGGACACGCTTGCGAGGACGTGTGATCGTGTCGCGGTGCTGGTGGATCGGAAGGTCATCGTCGACACGCTCGAGGGCATCGTCGCCAACGATCACCCGTGGATCCGCCACTATTTCCACGGCGGCCGCGGGCGTGCCGTGCGCGCCGCGCAGGGGGACGGACGTGGAGCGTGACGCGCGTTACGCAGCCGTGGCGGTCTTCGCGCTGGCGGCGATCGCGGCCGCGTTCGCCTTCGTGTGGTGGTACTCGGGCCAGGGTGACCGCCGCAGCTACGAGCGCTACGAAATCTATTTCGACGGCTCGGTGAGCGGCCTGTCGCAGGGCAGCCCGGTGCGCTACCTCGGCGTGGACGTGGGCCGCGTGCGCAGCCTGTCCGTCGCGCGCCGCGACCCCGGCCGCGTGAAAGTGGTGGCGGAGGTCGATTCGGAAGCGCCGCTCTCCGGCGCGACGCGCGCTCGCCTCGGCTTGCTCGGCCTGACCGGCCTGCTCTACATCGACCTGCAGCTCGACCCCGAGGCCGATCCTGCCCGGGCACTGGAGCCGGGCGACAACTATCCCGTGATCGTGTCGCGCAAGGGCGACATCGAGGCCTTCGTCGAACGGCTGCCCGACCTCATTGGCCACGCCGGGGCGGTGATGACGCGCGTGGAGGCCCTGCTGGCCGACGACAACCTGCAGGCGGTGAACGATTCGCTACGCAACGTCCGTGAGGCGTCGGCCGAGCTGCCCGCGTTGACGCGCAACGCGGCTGCGCTCGCGGCCGACCTGCGCACGACGGCCGCCGAAGCGACGGCGCTGACGCAGCGGCTCAACGCAGTGGCGTCCGGGTCTCAGTCGGGCCTCGAGGACACCCTGAAGAGCACGCAGGCCGCCGCCACGAAGCTCGCGCGCACGGCGGAAAGCCTGGAGCGGATCGTCGCCGGCAACGAGGCTGCGCTGTCGGGCCTGGCGGGCCCGGGTGCCGTCGAACTGCAGCAACTCGTGCTCGACGTCCGCGACGCCAGCGCCGAAGTGCGCGCGCTGGCCCGCTCGTTGCGCGAGAACCCGTCGAGCCTGTTGCGCGAGGCGAAGGAGCAAGGCGTGGAGATCGCGAAGTGAACGCCTGGACCGGTGCCCTGCTGGCGCTGTCGCTCGCGCTCGCGGGCTGCGCAGGGTCGCTGCTGGATTCGAGCGCGGCCGTGCCCGAATCGTACCGCCTGGCAGGTGAGCCGCTGCCCGACCGCGGCGAGCGCCTGCCGCTCGCGATCAGCGTCGCCCGGCCGGGCGCGGCGCCGGCACTCGACACGGATCGCGTCGCCGTCGTGCAATCCGACAGCCGCTTCGATTACTTCGCCGGAGTGCGCTGGTCCGAGCCGGCGCCGCAAATGCTGCAGCAGCAACTGGTCCGCGCGATCGCGGCCGACGGGCGCTTCGAGGCGGTGGTGGCGGCGCCGAGCCGGGTGCCCGCGGACCTGCTGCTGGACGTCGAGCTGCGGCGGTTCGAGGCCGTCTATGCCGCCGAGGGTGGCGCGCCCGAGGTGCGGGTCGAGATGCAGGTCTCGCTGGTCGATCCGCGCAGGGCCCAGCGCCTGGCGAGCTTCGTCGTGGCCGCTTCGTCTTCCGCGGAAGCGAACCGGATGGCGGCGGTCGTCGCGGCGTTCGAACGCGCCGCGTCGGAAGCCGTGCGATCGGCCGTCGACCAGGTGAGGGCCGCTGCCGTTACCGCCGGGCGCTGACGGCGTCGCGCAGCCGGGTCAGGCGGGCAGCATCTCGAGCCGCTGCTCGAGTTCCGCGCCGTCCGCAAGCACCACGCAGCGCGCAGGCAACTGCTCGCGTGGCAGATCGCGTGCCGCCGAGCCGCCCAGCCAGACGGCCGTTTCGGCCGGCAGGTGGCTCACCAGTTCACCGAGCTGTGCCGGCGCGTCCGCCGCCCGGTCCTGCAGCACCACGCTCAACGCCACCGCCGCCGCGTTCACTTCGCGGGCGAAACGGGCGATCTCCGCGGGCGGCAGGTCGGGACCGAGGTAGTGCGTCTTGAAGCCGCGGCTCGCGCACATCATCGCGGAGGCGAGCAATCCGAGTTCGTGGCGCTCGCCGGGCAGCGTCGCGAACACGATGGGCGCGCGGCGTGCGTTGCGGTCGTAGGTGTCGAGCATCAGCCCCACGTGGCGCCGCACGATGGTCGAGACCAGCCGCTCCTGCGAGATCGCGAACTCGCCGCGGTGCCAGCGCTCCCCCACTTCGCGCAGCAGCGGCTGCAGCACGTCGCTCACGAGCTGTGGCGGCGGCAGCATCGCGATGGCGAGCGTGAGCGACTGCTCGCACTCGGCCGACCGGAAGCGCTGCGCGGACTCGAGGATGCGTTCGACGAACGCGTTGGTCGTGGCGCGGGTGCGGCGGTCCGTGGACTCGTTGAGCAGCGCCGCCAGCCCGTCGTCGCTCAACCCCGCGAGGCGGCCGATGGAGTGGCCCCGCTCGGTCGCCTCCCGCAGGCGGCGCAGGCGCAGGACGTCTTCCGGCCGGTATACGCGGCGTCCGCTGGCATCGCGGTTCGGTGCAACGATGCCGTAGCGGCGCTCCCACGCGCGCAGCGTCTCGACGGTCAGCCCGGTGGCCTGGGCGACGGCCTTGATCGAGTACATGGTCGGATGATAGACGCTCGGGGCGCTCTGTAAAGGATGTCTAGCACGTCAAGCTGTACAAACTATTGACACATTCGCGCCTGCACCGATACGGTTTCACGCGTCAACGATGACCCCCGTTCGGGCGGGAGCGATCCCGCCCTTCTTTTTTCCGCTGCCGGCGTCGCGCCGGATTCAGGCGGGCAGGCGCAGGACCGGGTGCTCCCCGGTCGCCTGGCGCAACACCATCTCGAGGAACTCGTCCGCCGACACCGGCTCGCCGAACAGCCGTCCCTGCCCGAACTGGCAGCCGCTCATCAGCAGGAAGTCGCGCTGGTCCTCGGTCTCGATGCCTTCCGCGAGCACCTGCAGGCCGAGGCTGCGGCCCATCTCGATGATGGTCCGCACGATCGTGGCATCGTCGGGGTCGGTGGCGGCGTTGCGCACGAACGACTTGTCGATCTTGAGCGTGCTGATCGGGAACTGCTGCAGGGCGCTCAGGCTCGAGTAGCCGGTGCCGAAGTCGTCGATCGAGAGGTGCACGCCCATCGCGCGCAGCTCGTCGAGCAGCGGCAGCGTGCGCTCGGCATCCATCATCAGCGTCGTCTCGGTGATCTCGAGCTCGACGCGGCTAGGCGAAACGGCGTGCCGTTCGAACACGCTGCGGCAGCGGGGGATGAAGCTCGCCTGGCTCAGCTCCTTGAGCGACAGGTTGATGGCGACGAGGCCCGGGTCGTCGAGCTCCTTCTGCCAGCCGGCATAGTCGCTGCACACCTGGTTCAGCACCCAGGCGCCGATGTCGAGGATCAGCCGAGATTCCTCGGCCAGCGGGATGAACTGCGCGGGGGCGATGTCGCCGTGGCCCGGCAGGCGCCAGCGCAGCAGCGCCTCTGCACCGACCACCTTGCCCGACGCGAGCTCGACCTTGGGCTGGTAGCGGAGCAGGAACTCGTTGCGCTCGAGGGCGCGGCGCAGCTTGCTCTTGAGCAGCAGGCGCTCCACCGCCGCCGCGTTCATCTCGGGCGCGTAGAACACGTGGCAATTACGGCCGGCGCGCTTCGCGTGATACATGGCCGCGTCGGCGTTGCGGATCAGGTCGATCACGTTGTCCGCGTCGCGCGGGCATGCGGCGATGCCCACGCTCACCGTCAGCTCGATCTCGTGCTCGCCGACGTGCAGCGGGCGCGACACCGAGTTGAGCAGCAGCCGCGCGAGCGTTGCCGCCTGCTCGTGCTGTTCGTGCGCATCGGAGGCCGCCTCGAGGAACACTGCGAATTCGTCGCCGGCGAGCCGGCCGATCACCGACTCCTTCGGCAGCGCGCGCGTGAGGCGCTCGCTCAGGGTCTCGAGCACGCGGTCGCCCGCGGCGTGGCCGAACGTGTCGTTGATCTCCTTGAAGTTGTCGACGTCGACGTACAGCAGCGTGAGGCCGCGCGACTGGCGCAGGCAGCGCGTGATCGCCTGGTGCAGCAGGTGCTGGAACTGCATGCGGTTCGGCATCTTGGTGAGCATGTCGAAGCGTGCGAGATAGCGGATG
>JAGVUU010000261.1 GCA_019136105.1 Gammaproteobacteria bacterium | reverse complement strand
GACGAGGCGCGACTTCGAATCCTTGAGCGCCGCCTTCACCTTGACCATGTCGTTCACCGGGATGCCCTCGGTGATGCACACGATCGTGGCGATGCCGGCATCGGCCGCCTCGATGATCGCGTCGGCCGCGAAGGCCGCCGGCACGTAGATCATCGTCGCGTCGGCGCCGGTCTTCGCGACCGCTTCGCGCACCGTGTCGAACACCGGGAGCCCGAGGTGTTTTTCGCCACCGCGGCCCGGCGTGACGCCGCCGACCATCTTCGTGCCGTAGGCGATGCACTGCTCGGAGTGGAACGTGCCCTGCTTGCCCGTGAAGCCCTGGCAGATGACGCGCGTGTTCTTGTTGATCAGGATCGACATGGTTACTTCCTCGCAGCCGCGACGACCTTCTTCGCCGCGTCGGTGAGATCGGCGGCCGCGATCAGCTCGAGCCCGCTTTCCTGGAGAATCTTGCGGCCCTGCGCCGCGTTCGTGCCCTCGATGCGCACCACCACCGGCAAGTGCAGGCCGAGGTCACGCGCCGCGCCCACCACGCCTTCGGCGATCATGTCGCAGCGGACGATGCCGCCGAAGATGTTGACGAGGATCGCCTTCACCTTCGGGTTCTGCAGGATCAGCTTGAACGCCGTGGTGACGCGCTCACGCGTGGCGCCGCCGCCCACGTCGAGGAAGTTGGCCGGGTTGCCGCCGTGCAGCTTGATGAGATCCATCGTCGCCATCGCGAGGCCCGCGCCGTTCACCATGCAGGCGATGTCGCCGTCGAGCGAGACGTAGTTGAGGTCCGCCTCGCCGGCGATGCGTTCCATTTCGTCTTCCTGCGACGGGTCGCGCCAGCCGACGAGTTCTTTCTGGCGGAACAGCGCGTTCTCCTCGATGTTGATCTTGGCGTCGAGCGCCATGACGCCGCCGTCGCCCGTCACGATCAGCGGGTTGATCTCGACGAGGCTGCAGTCGCACTCGAGGTAGAGCTTGTAGAGCCCGCGCGCGATCGATTCGAACTGCTTGACCTGCTCGCCCTTGAGGCCGAGGCCGAACGCGAGCGCGCGGCAGTGCGAGCCCTGCAGGCCCGTGGCCGGGTGGACCTCGACGCGGATGATCTTCTCCGGCGTCTTGGCAGCCACTTCTTCGATGTTCATGCCGCCTGCCTGCGAGGCGACGAACGCGATGTGGCCCGAGTCGCGGTTGAGCAGCAGGCTCAGGTACAGCTCGCGCTCGATCTTCGAGCCGGTCTCCACGTAGACCTGGTTGATCGGCAGGCCCTCGGCCACCGTCTGCTTGGTCTTGAGGCGCTGGCCGAGCATGGCGACCGCGGCGCTCCGCACGTCCTCGACGGACTTCACGACCTTGACGCCGCCCGCCTTGCCGCGGCCACCCGCGTGGACCTGGGCCTTGACGACCCAGACAGCCCCGCCGAGGCGCTTGGCCGCGTCGGCCGCCTCCTCGGGCGTGGAGGCGACATGGCCGGCCGGCACCGGGATGCCGTAGCGGGCAAAGAGCTGCTTGGACTGGTATTCGTGGAGGTTCATGGCGGGGCCACGGTCTCTTCTATGTGGATAAGCGCGGTAGTTTAAGCCCTGACCCGGCGGGAGGGCACCCTCCGGCCCAGTTGCCGCCCCGGCGGTGAGGCGACAAACTGCCGCCGATGACCGAAATCACGCCGGACGACCTCGCCTGGCGGGTGATCGGCCTGCTCAACATCTACCGGCTGCTGGTGCCGATGGTGTTGATCCTGCTGCTGTTCTTCAACGCGCCGAACCGCAGCGTGGGCACCGTCCTGCCCGGCCTGTTCCTCGGCATGGCGGTGGCCTACTTCGCCTTCGGCCTGGTCTGCATCCAGCCCATTCAGAAGCGCTGGCCCGGCCCCGAGTGGATGGCGCTCTTCCCGCTGGCCGTGGACGGCATCGTGCTCACGCTGCTGATCCACGCGAGCGGTGGCGTCGGCAGCGGGCTCGCCACGCTGCTGGTCCTGCCCGTCGGCGCCACCGCGGCGATCGTGCGGCCGCGGCTCGCGCTGCTCGCCACCGCAGTGATCACGCTCGGGCTGCTGTTCCAGACCGTCGTTGCGGCGCTTTCCGGATTCTCGACCGGCAGCGATTTCCTGGTCGCCGGCCTCACGGGCGCGAGCCTGTTCGCCATCACGCTGCTCGCGGTACCGCTCGCCAACCGGCTGCGCGAGAGCGAGGCGCTGGTGCAGCAGCGCGACATCGACCTCGCGAACCTCAACGAGTTGAACCAGTTCATCGTGCAGCACCTGCGCGAAAGCATCCTGGTGGTGGACGAGCACGACCGCATC
>JAGVUU010000255.1 GCA_019136105.1 Gammaproteobacteria bacterium | reverse complement strand
CATCCCCTGCCCATCGTTCTTGCCTGCGTGGTCGCTGTCGCGGCCGGTTGCAGCAACGGCAAGGCCAAGGACAAGGGCAAGGAGCCGACCGCGGCCGAGACCGCCGTACCGGTCGAGGTGCAGCCCTTGCGCACTGCGGCCATGGTCGCGGTGTATTCCGGCACCGCCCCGGTCGAGGCTCACGAGGAAGCCGAGGTCGTCGCCAAGGTGGGTGGCGAGGTGCGCCAGTTGTTCGTCGAGGAAGGCGACGTGGTCAAGGCCGGCCAGGTCATGGCCCGCCTCGACGGTGACCGGCTGCGCCTCGAGGTCGCCCAGACCGAGGCCAACCTGCGCAAGCTCGAACGCGACTACAAGCGCCAGCTCGAGCTGAGCCAGAAGGGCCTCGTCGCGCAGGGCACCGCCGAGAACGCCAAGTTCGACCTCGACGCGCTGCGCGCCTCCTACGACCGCGCCCGCCTCGAACTCGGTTACACGGAGATCCGCGCGCCGATCGACGGCGTGGTCTCCGCGCGTCACATCAAGGTCGGCAACACGATCGCGCCAAACGACCCCACGTTCCGCGTGACGAACCTCGATCCCCTGGTCGCCTACGTCCACATCCCGGAAAAAGAGTTCCGCAAGCTCGCGCCGAAGCAGACCGCCGAGGTGGTCGTGGACGCGCTCGGTGGCGACCGCTTCACCGGCGTGATCTCGCGCATCAGCCCGACGGTCGACCCGAAAACGGGCACGTTCCGCGCGCGCGTCGAGGTGCAGGACCCGACCGGCCGGCTGAAGCCCGGCATGTTCGCCCGCGTCAACATCGTCTACGAACGGCGCGAGAACGCCCTGCAGGTGCAGCGCAGCGCGATCGTCGATGCCGACGGCACGCAGTCGGTGTTCGTCGTCGCGGACGGCAAGGCCGAGCAGAAGCCGGTGCAGACCGGGCTCGCCAACAACGGCTGGATCGAGATCACCGGCGGGCTCGAGGGCAGCGAGCAGGTGGTCGTCGTCGGCCAGGGCGGCCTCAAGACCGGCACGGCCGTGAAGGTGGTCGACACGACGGCTCCGGCCGCCGCGCCGCCCGCCCAGGCCAAGGCCAAGTAACCGCGACCGGCGAGCCGCTCGCCGCCACACCCCGGGGAAGACCATGCAGCTGATCGATTTCGCGATCCGGCGGCGCGTGACCGTGATCATGTGCACCGTGGCGATCGCGCTCTTCGGGTTCGTGTCGCTGTCGCGGCTCAACCTGAACCTCCTGCCCGACCTCTCCTATCCCACGCTCACGATCCGCACCGAGCTGCCGGGAGCCGCGCCGCTCGAGCTCGAGACGCTGGTCACGCGGCCCGTCGAGGAGGCCGTGAGCATCATCCGCAACGTGCGCCAGGTGCGCTCGGTATCCCGCTCCGGCCAGTCCGACGTGACGCTCGAGTTCCTGTGGGGCACCGACATGGACCTCGCCGGCATCGACGTGCGCGAGAAGCTCGACCTGCTGCAATTGCCGCTCGAGGCCAAGCGTCCGCTGCTGCTGCGCTTCGACCCGTCGAGCGAACCGGTGATGCGCCTCGCGTTCCTCGACAAGCAGGACGCGAAGCAGGAGGAGACCATCGACCGCCTCAAGGCGTTGCGCCGCTTCGCGGACGACCGCCTCAAGCCCGACCTCGAAGCCGTCGAAGGCTCGGCCGCGGTCAAGGTGAGCGGCGGCTACGAGGACGAGGTGCAGGTCTTCGTCGACCAGCAGAAGCTCGCGCAGCTCGGCCTGTCGATCGACGTCGTGACGCGGCGCATCCGGGCGGAGAACGTGAACCTGTCGGGCGGACGCCTCGAGCAGGGCACGCAGCGCTTCCTGGTGCGCACGCTGAACGAGTTCGAGTCGATCGAGCAGATGGCCAACGCCATCATCGCGACCCGTGACGGCCAGCCCGTCTACCTGCGCGACGTCGCCACAGTGACGAGCGGCTACAAGGACCGCGAGGCGATCACGCGCGTCGACGGCCGCGAGGCCATCGAGCTCGCCGTCTACAAGGAAGGCGACGCGAACACCGTCGCGCTCGCGGCGGGCGTGCTGAAGCGGATCGAGACGCTGTCGAAGTCGTTGCCCGAGGGCACCGAGATCCGCCCGGTGTACGACCAGTCGAAGTTCATCTCGGCGGCGATCAGCGAGGTGAAGTCCGCGGCGCTGCTCGGCGGCCTGCTCGCCATCCTCGTGCTGTACGCGTTCCTGCGCGACGCCCGCGCCACTTTGATCACGGGCATCGCGATCCCGGTGTCGGTGCTCGGCACCTTCGTGCTGATGTATGCGTTCGACGTGACGCTCAACATCATGTCGCTCGGCGGCATCGCGCTCGCCGTGGGCATGCTCGTGGACAACGCGGTCGTGGTGCTCGAGAGCATCGTGCGCAAGCAGGAGCACGGCCTCGACCGCAAGGACGCCGCCCGCCTCGGCACCGGCGAGGTCGCCACGGCGGTCACCGCCTCCACGCTGACGTCCGTGGCGGTGTTCTTCCCGATGGTGTTCATCACCGGCGTCGCCGGCCAGCTGTTCAAGGACCAGTCGCTGACGGTGACGTTCGCGCTCGTCTTCTCGCTGGTGGTCGCACTCACCCTGGTGCCGATGCTCGCCGCCGGCCGCGTGGCGCGACGCCACGAAGTCGAAGGCGACCACACCGTGGATGCCGCGCAGGCGCGGCCACCGCGCCGTTACGAGCGCGTGCTGGGCATCGTGGCCGCAGCGGCCCGTCGGGCCGGCGGCTGGATCTCGTCCGCCCTGCGCCTGCTGCTTGCCCCCATGGTGCGGGCCGCACAGGGCGTCACCGGCTGGGCCGAGGCGCGTTATCCCGGCGCGATCCGCTGGGCGCTCGCGCGGCCCGGGCTCACCATCGGGTCCGCGGTTACGCTGTTCGCCCTCACGCTTGGCCTGATCGCGCCGCGCCTCGGCACCGAGCTCATCCCGCAGATGTCGCAGGGCGAGTTCAACGTCGACCTGCGCCTCGCGCCGGGCGCACCGCTCGAGCAGACTGACCGCGTCGTGCGCACGGCGCAGCAAGCCAGCGCCGAAATCGGCGACGTCGCCCTCGCCTACTCGGTGGCCGGTACTGGCAACCGCCTCGATGCCAATCCGGTGGACGCGGGCGAGAACACCGGCCGCCTCAGCCTCACGCTGAAGGAAGGCTCCGGCCGCGAGGACGAAGAGGCCGCCATGCAGGCGTTGCGCGGCAGTCTCGAGAACCTTCCCGGCGTGCAGTACCGCTTCAGCCGGCCGGCGCTGTTCACGCTGTCCACTCCGCTCGAGGTGGTGGTGTCGGGCTACGACCTCGAGCGCCTGCAAGTGGCGGCCGAGGCCGTGCGCGCCCGCATGGCGGCCGACCCGCGCTTCGCCGACGTCAAGACGACCGTCGAGGCCGGCAATCCGGAGATCCAGATCGTGTTCGACCAGGAGCGGGCGGCGCAGCTCGGCCTGGTGGTGCGCGAGATCGCCGACCGCGTCGTGAACAGCGTGCGTGGCGAGGTCGCCACCCGCTACAAGCTGCGCGACAAGCAGATCGACGTCCTCGTGCGCAGCGTCGACACGCGCGCTGCGTCGGTCGAGGAAGTCCGCAACCTGATCGTGAACCCGGGCGCGGACTCGCCGGTGCCGCTGAGCGCCGTGGCCGACGTGCAGCTGGCGGTCGGTCCCGCCGAGGTGCGCCGCGTCGGCCAGGAGCGTGTCGCGGTCGTCTCCGCCAACCTTGCCCACGGGGACCTCGGCGCGGCGATCGAGGCCCTGCACGGTATCGTCGAGGAGGTGCAACTGCCTGTCGGCACGACCGCATTCCTCTCCGGCCAGAGCGAGGAGATGGAGGATTCGTTCCGCTCGATGCAGTTCGTGCTGCTGCTCGCCATCTTCCTCGTCTACCTGGTGATGGCGTCGCAGTTCGAGTCGCTGATGCACCCGTTCGTCATCCTGCTCACGATCCCGCTCGCGATCACCGGCGCCATCTGGGCCCTGTGGCTCACGGGAACGACCGTGAACGTGGTCGCCTACATCGGCCTGATCATGCTGGCGGGCATCGTGGTGAACCAGTCGATCGTGCTGATCGACGCGGTGAACCAGGCGCGCGAGCGCGGCCTGTCGAAGCACGACGCGATCGTCGAGGGCGGCCGCCTGCGCCTGCGCCCGATCCTGATCACCAAGCTCACCACGATCCTCGGCCTGCTGCCGATGGCGCTCGGCATCGGCGAGGGCGCCGAGGTGCGCGCACCGATGGCGATCACCGTGATCGGCGGCGTGCTGCTCACCACGTTCCTCACGCTGCTGGTCATCCCCGTCGTGTACGCAGTGCTCGACCGCAAGACCTACCCGCAGCACCAGGCCCAACCCGCCACGCCGGCTGAGGCGCCGGCCGCCGGCTGAGGATCGCACCGATGCGGCACACGCGGATCGCCCTGCAGCGCCCGGTCACCACGATCATGATCGCGCTGGCCGTGCTCGCGGTCGGCGTGATCTCGACCAAGCTGCTGCGCCTCGAGGCCATGCCCGACATCACGTTCCCGGGCATGCAGGTGATCATCCCCTTCCCCGGCTCCACGCCCGAGGAGATGGAGGAACTGGTGGTGCGGCCGGTCGAGGAAGCGATCTCGACGCTGTCGGGCATCGAGGAGATCCGCGCCACCGCGGGTTCGGACGAGGCGCGCTTCATCGTGCTGTTCGACTGGGATCGCGACCCGGAGACTGCGGCCTTCGAGGTGCGCACCAAGATCGACTCGATCCGCTCCGAGCTGCCGGCCGCGGCCGACCGCGTGCTGATGTTCTCCTTCAGCGCGTCGGATGAGCCCGTGACGGTGATCCGCATCGCCTCCGACCAGGACCTCACCGACCAGTACGACACGCTCGAGAAGTTCCTGAAGCGCCCGATCGAGCGCCTCGACGGCGTGGCGCGCGTCGAGTTGCAGGGCGTCGAACCACGCGAACTGCGGGTGCTGGTGGATCCGGACCGCATCGCCGCCTACGGCGTGGACGTGCAGGAACTGCGCGCTTTGCTGGTACGCGCCAATTTCTCCGTAAGCGCCGGCCAGCTCACCGAGAACGGCCAGCGGTTCACGGTGCGGCCCATCGGCGAGTTCCGTTCGGCCACCGACGTGCGCAACCTGCTGGTGCGTTCCGGCGTGCGGCTGAGCGACGTCGCACAGGTCGAGCTGGTCGCGCCCGAGCTCGGCGTCGGGCGGCGCATGGACGGGCGCCCGGCGGTCGGCATCGACGTGTTCAAGTCCACGCAGGCCAACGTCGTGGACGTGGCCGACCGGGTCCTGGAGGCCGTCGAGGAAGCGCGCAAGGCTCCCCAGCTGCAGGGCGTCGAGATCCTCGTGGTCGGCAACCAGGCCGACAGCATCCGCCAGTCCCTGCGCGAGTTGCGCAATGCCGGGCTGGTCGGCGCCGTGCTCAGCTTCTTCATGCTGCTGCTGTTCCTGCGGCACGTGCCCACGACCGTGATCGTCTCGCTGGCCGTGCCGGCCTCGCTGCTGGTTACGCTCGGCGCGATGTACTTCATGGGCTTCACGCTCAACATCCTGACGATGATGGGCATGCTGCTCGCGATCGGCATGCTGGTGGACAACTCGGTGGTGATCACGGAGAGCGTGTTCCGGCATCGCCAGCTCATGCCGGGCCGGCCATTCGAGGCCACGATCGCAGGGGTGAGGGAAGTCGGCGTCGCGACGCTCGCGGGCACGTTCTCGACCATCATCGTGTTCCTGCCGCTCGTGTTCGGCGAGAAGAACCAGATGTCGATCTTCCTGGTGCACGTGGCCGTGCCGATCGTGGTCGCCATGCTCGCCTCGCTGGTCGTGGCCCAGACGCTCATCCCGATGCTCGCGGCGCGCATGCCCCCGCCCCCGCCGGTGTCGAGCACGTCGCTGTTCGGCCGCCTGCAGCGCCGCTACACGGCGACGCTCGAGTGGGCGATGGAACACCCGAAGACGATGGCGCTCGTCACCATCCTGCTGCTGGTGTCGCCGGTGCCGTTGTTCGCCCTGAAGCTCGCCAAGGTCGATCCGTTCCCGCAGGAAGCGAGCCGCACGCTCATGCTCATCTACCACATCAACGGGTCGTACCCGATGGAGCGCGTCGAGCAGGCCGTGCAGCGCGTCGAGGCGTACATCGAAGCCAACAAGCAAGAGTTCGATGTCGACACCTACTACTCGTTCTGGGTGTCGGACCAGGCGTCCACGCGCCTCTACCTCAAGCCCAAGGAAGAGGCCACCGTACCCGCCGCCGAGGTGATGAAGCGGGTCATGGCGGACATGCCCGAGATCATCATCGGCAAGCCCAGCTTCCAGTTCGACCAGGGCGCGGGCGGCGCGTCGGCGTTCACGCTGCAGCTCTCGGGCGAATCCACGGAACGGCTTGCCACCATCTCCCAGGAGGTGGCGCGCCGGCTGTCGACCGTGCCCGGGCTCGAAGCCGTGCGCTCGGAGGCCGGCACGGGTGAGGAAGAAGTGCAGGTCATCGTGGACCGCGACCGCGCGTCGCTCCTCGGCCTCACGACTGAGCAGATCGCCCTGACGGTCACCGGCGCGATGCGTGGCGACCGGCTGCCCGAGCTTCGCACCACGGACCGTGAGGTGACCATGCGGCTCGCGTTCCGCGAGAGCGACCGCCAGTCCGTCGAGGACCTCGCCAAGGTTCCCGTCATGCTGCCCGACGGAACGCGCACCGAACTCGGCGCGGTGGCGGAGTTCGAGGTGCACCCGAGCGACCGGGAGATCCAGCGCGTCAACCGCCTGACCACGGTCACGGTGACCGCCAACCTGGCCAAGGGCACGACGATGGAGGACGCCCGCAAGCGCGTCGAGCCCGTCATGAAGGACTACGCGCTGCCGCCCGGCTACTCCTGGAAGTTCGGCCGCGGCTTCGAGGAGAACGACAAGGCGGTGCAGACCATGGCGCAGAACATGATCCTCGCGGTCGTGCTGATCTTCCTCGTCATGGCGGCCCTGTTCGAGTCGACGCTCTACCCGCTCTCGATCATCACGTCGATCCTGTTCGCGATCGTGGGCTCCATCTGGTTCCTCGCGCTCACCGGCACCACCATCACGATGATGGCGATGATCGGCTTCATGATCCTGATCGGCGTGGTGGTGAACATCGGCATCGTGCTGATCGCGCACGTGATCGACCTGCGCGAGGCTGGCCTGGCGCGGCGCGACGCCATCCTGCAGGCCGGGCGCGACCGCCTGCGGCCGATCCTGATGACCACGCTCACGACGCTGCTCGGGATGCTGCCGCTCGCGGTCGGCGACGCGCAGATCGGCGGCGGAGGCGAGGGCCCCGCCTACTACCCGATGGCGCGCGCGATCATGGGCGGCCTCGGCTTCTCGGCGCTCGTCTCACTGTTGATCGTGCCGATGTTCTACGTCTGGTTCGATGACCTGAACGAATGGCGCAGGCGGGTGTTCACCCGCTCCACGCCTGAAGGCGAGTCCGCCGAAGCCGGCGGGACGGCACTGGCCGCTCAGCGCAGCAGCGCCTTGTAGACGTCCCAGTACTCTTCGAGCAGCACCAGCGACGCGGACTGGAGCGTCTCGTACTGCGGCACCGTTTCGCCGTCCGCGCGGTAGGTCGCGGTCGCACGCAACCGTTCGGTGCGAGCCTTGATGTCCGCGAAGTCGTCCTGCATGCCTTCGATCTCGGCCACCAGGCGCCCGGCCCGGTGCATCAGCGCAAGGCAGTCCTCGCGCCTGCCATAGCTCGACTCGTAGACGCGCCGCCGCGTGCTCTCGCGCACCAGGTCCGCGAGCCCTGCGGCGGCGATGCGTTCGTGCAGCGCCTCCGCATACGCGATCACGGCCAGGTTGACCGCACGCCGGCCGTCGATGCTCAGCCCCTCGAAGAGCGGTGGCGACTCCGATTCGATCTCGTGCTGGCGGTCACCCAGGTCGGTGAGCTGCGTGACGGCGGCATCGATGCGGAAGCGCCGCGATTCGATCGACTCGCGCAGCCGGCTGCGGCGGAAGTGGTTCCAGAAGCCCTTGAGGCTCGCGAACTGCTGCTCGGCGAGCCGCTGCTCGGCCTGCAACTGGTCGGCGAGCACGCGCGCTTCGACCAGCTCGCGCTCGAGGTCGTCGAGCCGCTCGCGCTTGGCGCGCTCGAACGCGGCCAGCTGCTGGTTGCGCTCCCGGTCTTTCTGCTGCCGGGCGAGTTCGCCCGAGAACTGCTCGAGGCGTTGCGCCGCACCGCGCCAGACGGCTCGCAGCTGGAAGTACGCCAGGCACTTGTAGCCTTCCTCCGGCCGGCCGAGGTATTGCTCGAGCGCCGCGAGCTGCTCCTCGACGCGCAACGTGGCGCCCTCCTGGAGCTTCAGGCGATCGAGCAAGCGGTGCCGCTCGTCGTCGAGCGCGCTGAGTTCCTTCTTCAGCTCGGCCCGGTTGCGGAACAGCTCGACGAGGCGCTCGTCCTCCGCCGACACTCCCTCGCCAGCCAGGCGGCGCGCGAAACGGCGCAGGTCGTCGGCGAGATTCATGGGCGGGCGCAAGCCACCCCGGCGGTCGAGTGGATGCGGTGGCCGCGTTCGGCGCAATAATCGAGCCACTTGTTCAGCAGCATGTTGCGCCGCCACCGTTCGCCGAGGGCGGACGGCAGGCCATCCTGCAGGCTCGCGAGTCCCGGGTGACGCACCTGGCGCGAGCAGCGGCTCGCCTCCACCAGCCTCGCGTCGTGGTACACGCGAACCTCGAGGTCGGGCTCGGCCACGGTGGCCTCGGCGTCCGCGAAGAAATACGTGAGGCGCAGGATGCTCGTGTAGGGGCTGTGCTCGAGCGCCTCGAGGTGCAGATCGAGGTCGCCCGGCGCCCTCGACACCGCCCGCCCCGTCAGCCCGCGAACGTCACCCACGAGGGCACGCAGCCGGATGTAGTTGCTTTCGTACAGCGTCATCAGGCTG
>JAGVUU010000210.1 GCA_019136105.1 Gammaproteobacteria bacterium | reverse complement strand
GTCGCGGATCTTCGCCGCAGCCTTGGCGCGCGCCTTCGACCACTGGTCACCACCGAGCTTGTGCAACGGCGCGGATTCGGCCGGTGCTCCGGTGTAGCGGCTGATGCGCTCGAGGGCCTGCACCGGCACGTAGAGCTTGTCGCCCTCGGCATACTCGAGCACCAGGAACTCGGCCGGCATGCCGCCCGCGTCCATGGTCGTGAGCCCGAGATAGCGGCCGACGCCGTAGTCTTCGTGCACGACCGGCGCGCCGGGGCGCAGGTCGGCGAGTTGCTGGATGATGCGCGCGGGGTCGCGTTCGGAGCGGCGGCGCCGGCGTTCCTGCCGCGCCCGCTCGCCAAAAAGCTGCTCCTCGGCGTAGATCGTGACCGGCGGGTCCGCGAGTGCGACGCCCGAGGCTGACCGGCGGGTCCGCGAGTGCGACGCCCGAGGCGATCGGTGCCACCGTGATGGCGACCGGCGCATCACCGGCCACGAATTCCTGCCAGCTCGCGACGGTGCGAGGCTCGACGCTGAATGGGCGCAGCAGATCGAACAGCAACTCGCGCCGCCCGGGGGACTCGGCCACGAGCAGCACGCGGCCCGCATGCGAGTCGAGGCGTGATGCGAACGCCCGGATCGTGTCCTCGCGGCGCGCGTCGATGCGCACCAAGTCCGCGGCTGCAGCCCGGCAGTCAACGACCTCGGCATCCGCTACAGCCGGTCCCATTGCCGCGGCCGCCCCCGGGGGCTCGAGCCAGACCTGCGGCCGTTCCGAAGACGCCGTCGCCCACTCCTCGGGCGGCAAGAACACTTCGGCCGGCGCAAGCACCGGGTGCTCGATGTCGTAACGACGCTCTTCATGGCGCGCCTCGATGTCCCTCCACGCGCCGAGCAGTAACTCCTCATGCCCGGCGGGCAGAGCCGCCACCGATCCAGCCGGCAGGTAGTCGAACAGGCTCGACGTCGAGTCGAAGAACAGCGGCAGGTAGTACTCGATGCCGGCCGGCGCCAGGCCTTCGCCCACGTCGCGGTACGTCGGCATGCGCGTGAGGTCGCCTTCGAAGCGCGTGCGGAACCGGCGCCGGAAGTCGCGGATCGACTCCGGCGACAGTCCGAATTCGCGAGCGGGTAGCAGGTCGAGCCGGTCGAGGCGCTCGCTCGAGCGCTGCGTTTCCGGGTCGAAGCTGCGGATGCTGTCGATCTGCTCGTCGAACAGGTCGATGCGCAACGGGGCTTCGCTGCCCATCGGGAACACGTCGAACAGCGACCCGCGGATCGCGAACTCGCCCGGTGCCGCCACCTGGGGCACGCTCGCGTAGCCCGCTGCGGCCAGGCGCAGCCGGAACTGCTCGAGGTCGAGCACCTCGCCCACGGCCAGGGAGAGCGCGTGGCCGTCCACGAAGCTGCGGGGTGGCAACCGTTGCAGGGACGTAGCGAGGTCCGTGATCACGATCCCGGCGCCCATCACCGGCAGCCTCGACAGCACCCGCAGGCGCTGGGAGATGATGTCGGGGTGGGGAGAGAACTGGTCGTAGGGGAGGGTCTCGTAGTCGGGGAACGTGAGGATCGACAGGCCGGGTGCAGCGAAGAACCGCAGCTCGTCCTCGAGCCGCGCGACCGTGGCTGCGTCGCGGGTAATCACGAGCAAGGGGCGGGTCAGGCTCGAGGCGGCACGCGCGAGATGCAGGGCGGCGCCGGCTCCGGCGACGTTGCGCCAGAGCACGCGGGAATGGCCGTCGCGTGGCAGGACGGGGGCTTCAGACATTAAGTTAAACAGGCAGTTACGAGCAGATCATCAGATCCGCTCTAGCTTCGGGCTGGGGTTCTCGGGAGTCCGGTCAGGGCTGCGCGGCGGCGCGTACCGCCACCGTGTGCACCACGTGCTGGTACTCGAAGTACACCACGAACGACGGGTATACCCAGCGCGTGATCGGCGGCTGGCCGACGGCCGCGAACTTCTCGGCAGGCGCTCCGAACCGGGCTTCGACCTGGGCCATGCTCATGCCGCGCGTGGGCACGGCTGCGCGCGCTTCCGCCGCGGGCGGCTCGGCCATCTGCAGGTTCTGGGCAAACGACGGGGCGAGGGCGAGCCCACAGGCGATGCCGAACCCAGCCAGCACAGTCTTGCGCATGATTCCGACCTCTGCACGGTTGTCGACGCCGATATTAGCATCGGCCGTCCGGCCGCGGACGTGACCGGCTGCCGGAAACGTGCAAAGCGGTGCTTTGGCGGGTAGCCTTGCGGCCTTTCGCGCGAGCCCCGATGTTCCACCCGCTCCCCATCTTCGTCGGCCTGCGATACGTCCGGACGCGGCGCCAGGGATTCTTCGTCTCGTTCATCTCCTGGGTGTCGATGCTCGGCGTGTGCGTGGGCGTGGCCGCGCTGATCACGATCATCTCGGTCATGAACGGGTTCGAGGGCGAACTGCGCACGCGCCTCGTTTCCCTGACCGCGCACGCCACGCTCGAGGGAACGCCCGGCCTGATGCGGGACTGGCGCGCGACCGCCGACCGCGCGCGCGCTGTCCCCGGCACGGCCGGGGTGGCGCCATATGCCGACGTGCAGGCCATGATCGGCCGCGCGGGGCACCTGCAGCCCGTGCTGCTGCACGGGCTCGACCCGGCGATCGAGGGCGAGGTGTCGAACGTCGGGCAACACATGGTGCTCGGCGCGCTGGCGGACCTGGTGCCGGGCGAGCGGCGCATCGTCCTCGGCCGTGTGCTCGCCTGGCAACTCGGTGCGGACGTGGGCGACGAGATCACCGTCATGGTGCCGGGCCGGGAGTTGATCAGTTCCGGCGGGCGCCCGAGCCTGCAGACCTTCACGGTGTCGGGCGTGTTCGAAGTCGGCCTGCAGGAGCACGATGGCGGCATCGCGCTGGTGGCGCTCGAGGATGCTGCCGCACTCACGGGTGGCGAGGCGCTGCCCGGGGGATTGCGGCTCAAGTTCGACGACGTGATGCGGGCGCCTGCGCGGGCCGCCGCCGTGGCGGCCGCGGTGGGCGAGGGTGCGACGGTGCGCGACTGGACGCAGGAGCACGCTGCCTACTTCCGCGCCATCCGCATCGAAAAGACCATGATGAGCCTGATCCTGCTGCTCGTGGTCGCGGTGGCGGCGTTCAACATCGTCGCGGCCCTGGTGATGGTCGTGAACGAAAAGCGCTCGGACATCGCGATCCTGCGCACGCTGGGCCTGCCGCGCGGCGGCGTGGTCGGCGTGTTCTTCACGCAGGGGCTGGTGATCGGTGCGGTCGGCACGGTCCTCGGCGTCGCGCTCGGGTTGCTGATTGCGCACAACGTGGGCGCCATCGTCCCGGTGCTCGAGAGCGCTTTCGGCTTCCACGTGATGGACCCGACGGTCTATTACATCACCGAGATTCCCTCGGAGGTGCGTGGGAGCCAGGTGGCCACCATCGGCGTGATCGCGTTCCTGCTCACCGTGCTCGCCACCATCTACCCCGCGCTGCGTGGCGCGGCCACCGAGCCGGCCGAAGCCCTGAGGTACGAGTGATGAGCGGCGTGCCGTACGAGCTGCGCATCGGCCGCCGCTACCTGCGTTCGACGGGGAACCGCTTCCTGTCGTTCATCTCGCTCATCTCCATGCTGGGCGTCGCCATCGGCGTGGCGGTGCTGATCGTGGTGCTGTCGGTGATGAACGGCTTCGAGCGCGAGCTGCGCGGCCGCATCCTGAGCGTGACCTCGCACGCCACCGTGATGGCCTTCGGCGAGGGCCTGACGGACTGGCCGGCGCTGCGTGAGCAGGCGCTCGCCAATCCCGGCGTCCGCGCCGTTGCGCCCTACGTCGAAGGCGAGGCGCTGCTCATTGGGGAGCGCGAGGATGGGATGTCGAGCGCGGTCATGGTGCGCGGCGTCGATCCGGCGCTCGAGCAGCAGGTCTCGGCGATCGGTGAACGCATGCGCAGCGGCAGCCTCGCGGCGCTCGAGCCCGGGGCCTATCGGATCCTGCTCGGCGCTGAAGTGGCGGGAAGGCTCGGCGTGGAGGCGGGCGACACCGTGGTGCTCGCGATCGCGCAAGGCACGGTCACGCCGGCCGGTGTGGTTCCGCGCATGCGCCGCTTCACGGTGGGCGGCGTCTTCTACTCGGGCATGTACGAGATCGACAACGGGCTTGCGCTGGTGCACATGCAGGATGCCGGCCGGTTGTTCCGTACGGGCGACGGCGTCACCGGGCTGCGGCTCGCCATGCACGACCCGCTGCTCGCACCGTCGGTGTCGCGCGAGGTGGCGCAGACGCTGGGCGGCGGGTTGTGGGTCGAGGACTGGACGCAGCGCCACGCCAACTTCTTCCGCTCGATCGAACTCACCAAGCGGATGCTGTTCTTCATCCTGCTGCTCGTGGTGGCGGTGGCCGCGTTCAACATCGTCTCGACGCTGGTGATGGCCGTCAAGGACAAGCAGCCCGACATCGCCATCCTGCGCACGCTCGGCGCCCGGCCTGGCAGTGTGCTCGCCATATTCGCGACCCAGGGTACGGTGATCGGCCTGCTCGGCACCCTGGGTGGCGTGGCACTTGGTGTGCTGCTTTCACTGAACCTCGAGCGCCTCGTGCACGGCCTCGAGCGGCTGCTCGGCACGCAGTTCATGGACGCGAGCGTGTACCTGATGAGCGACCTCCCGGCCCACGTCGAGGCCGCGGACGTCACCCTGATCGCGGCGACGGCGTTCGCGCTGTGCTGCCTGTCGACGCTCTACCCCGCGTGGCGGGCGGCGCGCACCCAACCGGCAAGGGCCCTGCGGCATGACTGAACCAGCGACACTCTCCTGCGAGCGCGTGAGCAAGCATTTCGAGGAGGCGGGCAACCGCCTCGAGGTGCTCAAGGACGTGAACCTCGTCGTCGAGCGCGGCGAGACATTGGCGATCGTGGGCGCGTCCGGCTCGGGCAAGACCACGCTGCTGCAGATCCTCGGCGGGCTCGACCTGCCGTCGAGTGGCACGGTGCGGATCCAGGGCCAGTCGTTCGCCGACCTCTCGGACGGTGCCCGCGGCACGCTGCGCAACCAGGCCCTCGGCTTCGTCTACCAGTTTCATCACCTGTTGCCGGAGTTCTCGGCACTCGAGAACGTGGCGATGCCGTTGCTGGTGCGTCGGCGGCCGGTGGCCGAGGCCGAGCGCGAGGCGCGTGCGCTCCTCGAGCGGGTCGGGCTCGGGGCGCGTCTCACGCACCGCCCGGCGCAGCTCTCCGGCGGCGAGCGGCAGCGGGCGGCCGTAGCTCGCGCGCTCGTCACCCGTCCGCAACTCGTGCTTGCGGACGAGCCCACCGGGAACCTGGACGGTGCCAACGCGCGCGGCGTACTCGAGCTGATGCTCGAACTGAACCGCGAACTCGGCACCAGCCTGATGATCGTGACGCACGCTCCCGAACTCGCCGCTCGGATGCAGCGCGTGCTGGTCCTCGAGGACGGTCGCCTGTCCCGCAGCTGAATCTGCGCAATCACGCGCGATAATCCGCTGGTCCCGCCAGGCCGGTCCCCGCAGTCTGCTGCCGAATCCAATCGGCAGGGACGGCGGTGGTTGCGACGGCTTTGGCGTGGCTGCTCGGTGCGTGCGCGCTGCTCTGGTCGGCCGAATTGCCCGGACCCGCAGCCGTCGCCGGCCTGTGGCTCGCGTGCACGCTGTCGGCACTGCTGCTGCGCCGCCCGGCATTGCTTGGATTTGCCGTGGGTTTCACGCTCACGTGGCTCCAGTGCGGCGAACGTCTCGGCGCGCGCCTTGACCCCGCGCTGGAAGGCGCGACACTCACGATTACCGGCACCGTCGCATCGGTGCCCCAGTCCATCGGTGGCGGATACCGTTTCGAGTTCCTCACTGACCCAGAAGCGAGCGTTCCGCCGCGGGTAGAGGTGACTTGGTACGAGCCGCAGTGGCGGCCGGACGCCGCCGAGCGGCTCGAACTCGAGGTGCGCCTGAGGCGTCCGCGCGGTTTTGCGAATCCGGGCGGCAGAGATTACGAGGCACGCCTGCTGCGCGAGGGGATCGGCGCGACAGGCTACGTGCGAGCGGCGGCCCGCAGCGGCCGTGAGCTGCGCGACGTGATGCGTGCCCCGGTGCTCGTGGCGCGCGACGAGATCGCCTTGGCAACTCGCGCGGCACTCGGTGAGCGGCCGGCCGCCGGCATCGTCGCCGGACTGTCCGTCGGACTGCAGGATGCACTGAGCACCGAGCAGTGGCGTCAGCTGGCGCGCACCGGTACCAGCCACCTGATGGCGATTTCCGGCATGCACATCGGCATGTTCGCGGTCATTGCAGCGTGGGTCGCCGCGCGGTTGCAGAAGTGGCGGCAGCGACGGGGTGCGCGCGGCACGGCACGCGACGCGGCGGTGGTCGCGGGGAGTTGCGCGGCGCTGGCGTACGGTGCGCTGGCCGGATGGTCCGTGCCCACCCAGCGCACGGCGATCATGATCGCCATCGTGGCGTTCGCATTGCATGCCCGGCGCCGCATCGGTGCGGGTGACGCGCTCGCGCTCGGCGCGATCGCCGTGCTGATTCTCGAGCCGCTGGCGCCGCTCGCCGTGGGATTCTGGCTGTCATTCGGTGCCGTGGCGGCCATCCTGCTGGTCACCGGTGGGCAACTCACGCAGGCCGGTGTCCTGCGCGGTTATGCCCAGGCGCAGTGGGCGGTGACAGCCGGCCTCGTGCCGGTGCTGGCCGCGAGCTTCGGGGCAGTCTCGATCGTTTCGGTCGTCGTGAACCTGCTCGCCATACCGCTCTACACGCTGGTCGTGGTGCCGCTCGTACTGATCGGCACGGCGTTGCTGATGGCGTGGCCCGCGGCCGGGTCGCCGGTGCTCGCAGGCACGGCATGGCTGATCGAAGTCACGTGGCCGCTGATAGCGGTGCCTGCGCAGTGGTCCTGGGCGACGTGGGGCATCGCGGGGCTCGATCCCTGGGCGTGGCTCGCCCTGTGCGTCGGCGCGGCGGCCGCACTGGCCCCGTTGCCAGCGTCCGGGCGGGCCGCAGGATTCGTGCTGGTGATCGCAGCATGCGCCTGGCGGCCCACGCCCCCTGATGCGGGGGCGGTCCGCTTCACGATGCTCGACGTGGGACAAGGTCTCGCGGCCGTCGTCGAAACCCGGCATCACGTGATGGTCTACGATGCGGGCCCAGCCTTTCGCAGCGGCAGCGACGCGGGCGCAATGGCGGTCGAACCGTTCCTGCGCCACCGCGGGGTGCGGCAAGTCGATGTCCTGGTGGCGAGCCACGACGACCTCGACCACGCCGGTGGTGCGGCGTCGGTGGCGGGACTCGTGCCGGTGCGTCGATTCGTCGCGAGCGGCCAGGCGCTCGATACCGTTGGCGCAGTCGAGTCGTGCCGCCGCGGGGAACGCTGGGAATGGGATGGCGTGACGTTCGAATGGTTGCACCCTGGGGCGCGGCGCTTCGAGAAGGACAACGACAACTCCTGCGTCCTGCGCGTGCAGACGGGGCAGCACACGGTTCTGCTCACGGGCGACATCGAGCGACTCGCCGAGGCGGAGATCGTCGGGCACGGTCGGCTCGCGCACGTCGACGTCGTGCTCGTGCCGCACCACGGCAGCCGCACCTCCTCGACACCCGCGTTCGTGACGGCCACTCGGGCTCGCTGGGCCCTCGTGCCGTCGGGTCATCGCAACCGGTGGGGGTTCCCGAAGCCCGACGTGGTGGAGCGCTGGCAGTCGGCGGGCGCGGAAGTGCTCGTCGGATCTGCGACCGGCGCCATCGAATTCGAGCTGCACCCGCAGCGGCCCATCGCACCGCCACGGCTGTGGCGGCCATCACAGCGAAGGCTCTGGCGCGACCCCTGACGCTTGCCGCGGGTCGCCCGCGTGGGCCCCATGCAGTATCATCCACGGGGTTTCCTTCTGGGGCGCGGACCGGGACATGTTCGAAATCGTGATGGCCGGCGGCATCGTCATGGTGCCGATCATCCTGTGCTCCATCCTGGCCGTCGCGATCACGCTCGAACGGTTGTGGACGTTGCGCGAGCAGCGCGTCGTGCCCACCGAACTCACCGACAAGGTCTGGCAGTGGGTTGAGAACCGTGCCCTGTCTGACAAGCAGGTGATGGCGCTGCAGCAGCACTCGCCGCTTGGCAGCGTGCTGGCCGCGGGTCTCGCCAACCGGCATCGCGAGCGTTCGGTGATGATCCAGGCCATCGAGGACGCAGGACGCCACGTGGTCCACGACCTCGAGCGTTTCCTCAATACGCTCGGCACGATCGCCGCCATCTCGCCGCTGCTCGGCCTGCTCGGCACGGTCACGGGCATGATCCGTACGTTCAAGGCGATCACCGTGGCGGGCATCGGCAACCCGGCCGCAATGGCGGGTGGCATCGCAGAGGCGCTGATCACCACCGCGGCGGGCCTGCTGGTCGCGATTCCGGCTCTCGTCGCGTACCGCTACCTGCGCGGGCGCGTCGATGCGCTCGTGATCCAGATGGAAAAGGAATCCATCAAGCTGGTGCAGGCGATCGACCGCACGAGCGGCACGCGGCCGTCCGTCGCACAGGACGACGCTGCGTGAGGTTCCAGCCGCGCCGCGCCGAGGAGCCCGACCTCAACATGACGTCGCTGATCGACGTCGTGCTGCTGCTGCTCATCTTCTTCATGCTGTCGACGCGCTTCATCGACGAGGGCCGATTGCAGCTGCGCCTCCCCGAGGCGGGCGTCGAGCCCGAGGCCGTGCAGCGCGACGCGGTCGAGATCGAGGTCACCGCGCAGGGCGGTTACCGGGTGAACGGGCGGGCGCTCATCAACAACAGCCGGGAGACGCTCGCGGCGGCGATCGGCAAGGCGGCCGGCAACAACCGGGCCATCCCGGTCACGGTCCGTGCGGACGCGCGCGCCACCCACCAGAGCGTGGTGACGGCCATGGACGTGGCGGGGCAGGCCGGCTACCGGCAGATCAACATCGCCACGGTCAACGATGGGCAATAAGGGTCCCGTCATCACGGGCGACCTGAAGATGCCGCCCGGGGCACTCGCGACGTACCGGCGGCTGATCGGCTACCTGCGCCCGCACATCAAGGTCTTCATGATCGGCGTGCTCGGCATGGCGATCTTCGCCGCGACCGACGCCGGCTGGGCCGCGTTCGTGAAGTTCTTCCTCGACGGCACGTTCGTCGACAAAGACCCGCGCATGGTGTGGCTGGTGCCGGTCACGCTGGTGGGGTTGTTCGTGGCGCGCGGCGTCGGCGACTTCCTGCAGACCTATTGCCCCGGCTGGGTCGGGCGCCGGATCGTGAAGACGCTGCGCGGCCAGATCTTCGACCGCTACCTGCACCTGCCGGTGTCGTTCTTCGACCGGCAGGCGTCGGGCATGCTGCTGTCGAAGCTCACCTACAACACCGAGCAGGTCGCCAACGCCACCACCGACTCGATCACCGTGTTCATCCGCGACACGATGACCAT
>JAGVUU010000114.1 GCA_019136105.1 Gammaproteobacteria bacterium | reverse complement strand
CGGCCCGGCGCCCGGCTACAGCTCGGGCCAGGCGCTCGAGATCATGGAGCAGCTCGCCAGGGAGACACTGCCGGACGGCTACGCGCTCGAGTGGACCGGCACGTCGTTCCAGGAGAAGGCGACCGGTGGCGCGTCGCAGACGGTGTTCCTCGTGGGTGTCCTGATGGTGCTGCTCGTGCTGGCCGCGCAGTACGAGCGCTGGACCCTGCCGTTCGCGGTGATCCTCGCGGTGCCGTTCGCGGTCTTTGGCGCGTTCCTCGCCGTGTTCCTGCGCGGCCTCGAGAACGACATCTACTTCCAGATCGGCCTCGTGACGCTGGTCGGCCTCGCGTCGAAGAACGCGATCCTCATCGTCGAGTTCGCGCAGCTCAAGGTGCAGGAAGGCATGCCCGTGGCCGAGGCGGCGATCGAGGGCGCGAAGCTCCGGTTCCGGCCGATCGTCATGACCTCGCTCGCGTTCATCCTCGGCGTCACGCCGCTGGCCGTGAGTTCGGGCGCGGGTGCCGCGAGCCGGCACTCGATCGGCACGGGCGTGATCGGCGGCATGCTGGCAGCCACTTTCATCGCGACCCTGTTCGTGCCCGTGTTCTTCAAGTGGGTCGCCGGCTGGAGGCAGCGCTGATGCGTCCGGCGTGGCTGCCCGTGGCCGTCCTGGCGGCGAGCGTCGTCGCGTGTTCGCGCGATTCCGCACCGCCCGTCGCTCCAGCCGGTGGCGCAACGGCACACACGGTTGCGGCCAATCGTGCCGTCGCCGAATCGCTGCCTCTCGGTGATCCGCACGCGTTCGAGGATGCGCGGCGGGGCTTCATTGGCAGCGACTCGCCAGTGCGCATTCCAGGCCCCGAAGGCCGCGCCGCCTGGGACCTCGAGCCGTACGCGTTCATCCAGGGCGTGGCGCCGCCCACCGTGAATCCGAGCCTCTGGCGCCAGGCGCAGCTCGACAGCCAGCACGGCCTGTTCGAGGTGGTGCCGGGCATCTGGCAGGTGCGCGGCTACGACCTCTCGAACATGACCCTGATCGAGGGAAACACCGGCTGGATCGTGGTCGACCCGCTCACGGTGGCGGAGACTGCGGCCGCCGCGCTGGCTCTTGCGCGCAAGCACCTTGGCGACAGGCCCGTGTCGGCGGTGATCTTCACGCACAGCCACGTCGATCATTTCGGCGGCGTGGACGGCGTGCTGCCACCCGGCCCGTCGTCCGTCCCGATCATCGCGCCTGCGGGGTTCCTCGATGAGGCGACCCGCGAGAACGTCCTCGCGGGCGTCGCGATGGGGCGCCGTGCGCTCTACATGTACGGCTCCGGCCTGCCGCGCAATGCCACCGGCCACGTCGATGCCGGCCTCGGCAAGGGCGTGCCGTTCGGCTCGATCGGCATCCGCGAGCCCACGGTGCTCATCGACCGCACGCCGCAGCCGATGGAGATCGACGGCGTGCGTTTCGTGTTCCAGGACGCGCCGCACTCCGAGGCGCCCGCGGCACTCACGCTGTACCTGCCCGACCACAAGGCCTGGGGCAGTGCCGACCTCGTGCCGCACACGCTGCACAACCTCTACACGTTGCGCGGCACCAAGGTGCGCGACGCGCTCGAGTGGAGCGGGCACCTCGACCGCGCGCTCGAACTGTTCGGCGACGTCGAGGTGATGTTCGGCGGCCACCAGTGGCCGGTCTGGGGGAACGAACGCCCGCTACATCCACGACCAGACGCTGCGGCTCGCGAACCAGGGCTACACGTCCCGCGAGATCGCCGAGCAGCTCGAGTTGCCGTCGGCGCTGCGCACGCGCTTCGGCACGCGCGACTACTACGGCACGGTGCGACACAACGCCAAGGCCGTGTACCAGGCCTACTTCGGCTGGTACGACGCGAATCCCGCGAACCTGAATCCGTTGCCGCCGGCCGAAGCCGGTGCGCGCTATGTGGCGGCGATGGGCGGCGCCGGGAAGGTGCTCGAACTGGCGCAGGCAGCGCACGATGCGGGTGACGATCGCTGGGCCGCGACGCTGCTCGACCACCTCGTCTTCGCCGAGCCCGCGAATGAGCGAGCGAAGGAGTTGCTCGCGCGAGTCTACGAGCAACTGGGCTACCAGGCCGAGAGCGCACCATGGCGCGACGTGTACCTCACGGGGGCGCTGGAGCTGCGCTCGGGCGGGCAGGGCTCGGCCGCCGATCCGCGCCGGGCGCTGGGATTGCTCCGCAGCACGCCCGTCGAGCGGTTCCTCGATTCCATGACGGTGCGCATCGACGGGCCGGCGGCCGACGGCAAGCGCTTCAAGTTCAACTTCGTGTTCACCGACGTGGGCGAGACGCACGTCCTCGAACTCGGGAACGGCGTGCTGCACCACCGGCAGGCGGAGCCGGCTGCGGATGCCGACGCCACGGTCCGGCTCACCCGCGACCTGCTGTTGCGCCTCGGGATCGGGGACGTGGGGCTCAAGGAACTCGTGATGTCGGACGAGCTGCAGGTGGACGGCAGCCGCCTGAAGCTGCTGTCGTTCCTGTCGCTGCTCGACCGGCCGGACGGGCGCTTCGCGATCGTCACGCCCTGACGCCGCGTCGGTCTGCGGCAACTGCGGACGATCACGCCCGGGCACCGCGGGTACACTGGGGTCGAAAAGCGATTACCCCGCGTTCGAGGATGAAACATGGACGAAACGAAACGGACCCGGCCCGCCCAGGAGCCGGCAGCGGCCCCGGTCGCGCGCAAGCGCCGCAAGACCCGTAGCGCAGTTCCGCGTGGCAAGCGCCGTGCCGCGCGGGGTGACGTGCCGCCGGTGCTGACCGAGCGCGGCATCGAGGACTTCGCGGTGCATGAGGCCGTCGACGCCGCCACGGAATCGAAGGCCTACGCAGTGCGTGACATCCTGGCGCGCGCCGCGCACGGCGACCCGCGCGGCCTGATCGACTCGTTCGACGCGATCCTCGCCGGCGCTTCGCCCGACGACGTCGTCGCGCTGCGCAACCTGCTCGAGCAACGCGAGGACTCGGCCCGCAAGTTGAAGGTCGAGCAGGCCGACGGCGAGCTCGCCGAGGACTGGCGCGAAGGGGGCTATCCA
>JAGVUU010000208.1 GCA_019136105.1 Gammaproteobacteria bacterium | reverse complement strand
CGCAAGCGCGGCATCCCGCTCGACGTGCCGTGGCGCGACCTCACCGACGAGCAGCGCCGCTGGGTGATCGACGGCGAGGGGCCGTGGGAGAGGAAGGTCTGGTACGGCGCGAAGCGCTTCTTCGCGTGGCTCGAGACCAAGGCCTACAAGATGCACATCCGCGTGCTGCTGTCGAAGTACCGCAGCTACACCACGTGCGGAACCTGTGCCGGCGCGCGTCTCAAACCCGAGGCGCTGTTGTGGCGGCTCGGCGGCGTCGGCGATGCCGGGCCCGGGTCGAGCATTCACGACCTGATGCTGCTGCCAGTGGAGCGGGTGAGCGAGTCCTTCGGCCGGCTGGTGCTGCCGGCGCCGCTCGACGAGGCCGCCGACCTGCTGCTCGGCGAGATCCGCGCCTGTCGGGCGGCGAAGTGCAGCGCATCAACCTCACCACCGCGCTCGGCACGTCGCTCACCAACACGCTGTTCGTGCTCGACGAGCCGTCGATCGGCCTGCACCCGCGCGACATGCGCCGCGTCATCGAGGTGATGCAGCGGCTGCGCGACAACGGCAACTCGCTGCTCGTCGTGGAGCACGACCCGCAGATCATGCTCGCGGCGGACCGCATCGTGGACCTCGGGCCCGGCCCCGGCGAGCACGGCGGGCGCATCGTCTTCAACGGCACGCCGGCGGAACTCGCCGGAGGTGCAGGGACGCTCACGGCGGATTACCTTTCAGGCCGCAAGGACGCGGTGCACGCGGCCGGACACCGCGGGCCACCGCGCCCCGGCGACCCGAGCCTGGTGGTGCGTGGCGCAACCGAGCACAACCTGCAGGACCTCGACGTCGAGATCCCGCTCGGCCGGCTCGTGTGCGTCACCGGCGTGTCGGGCTCGGGCAAGTCCACGCTGGTGCAGGACGTGCTGCACGCGGCGCTGCGGCGCGCGAAGGGCAAGCCCACGGAGTCGCCGGGCGCGCACCGCGAACTGCTCGGCGCCGAGCACATCGCCGATGTCGTGATGGTGGACCAGACCGCCATCGGCCGCACGACGCGTTCGAACCCGGCGAGCTACGTCGGCGCGTTCGACGCGATCCGCAAGCGCTTCGCCGCCGAGGCCGTGTCGATCGAGCGCGGCTACACGCTCGGCACGTTCAGCTTCAACTCGGGCAACGGTCGCTGCCCGACCTGTGCGGGCAACGGCTTCGAGCACGTGGAGATGCAGTTCCTCTCCGACGTGTACCTGCGCTGCCCGGACTGCGACGGCAAGCGCTATCGCCCCGAGATCCTCGAGGTGAAGCTCGCACGCGGCGATGGCCGGGCCCGCAGCATTGCCGACGTGCTCGAGATGACTGTGTCGGAGGCCGCTGGGTTCTTCACGGGTGACCGCGAGGTGCTCGACTGCCTCGAGCCGCTGGTGGCCGTGGGCCTCGAGTACCTGCGGCTCGGCCAGCCCGTGCCGACGCTGTCGGGCGGCGAGGCCCAGCGCCTCAAGCTCGCCGGCCACCTCGCGGAAAATAGGGGACATTCTCCTGTTTTCCGGCCGGAAAACAGGAGAATGTCCCCTATTTTCCGGGGCACGCTGTTCCTGTTCGACGAGCCCACGACGGGCCTGCACTTCGACGACGTCGCCAAGCTGCTCGGCGCGTTCAAGCGCCTGCTCGATGCCGGCCACTCGCTGGTGGTGATCGAGCACAACCTCGACGTGATCCGCGCGGCCGACTGGATCCTCGACCTTGGCCCCGAGGGCGGCGAGCGGGGCGGGTGCCTGGTGACCGCCGGCACGCCGGAGCAGGTCATGCGATGCGAGGCTTCGCACACGGGGCAGGCGCTCGTGGAATACGAAGCCGCGCAACGCCGGTTGCTGGCCAAGGGCGCCCGGGCTTTGCCATCGCCGCCTGCGGGGAGTGCCGCCTTGCGGGTCGCGGACGCCGCGAGCAACGCGATCGTCGTGCACCGTGCGCGCGAGCACAACCTGCGCGATGTCGATGTGGCGATCCCGCGCGACGGCATGACGGTGGTCACGGGCGTGTCGGGCTCCGGCAAGTCCACGCTCGCGTTCGACATCGTGTTTGCCGAGGGCCAGCGGCGCTATCTCGAATCGTTGAATGCGTACGCGCGGCAGTTCGTGCAACCCGCCGGCCGGCCCGACGTCGACGCGATCTTCGGCATCCCGCCGACGGTCGCCATCGAGCAGCGCACCAGCCGCGGCGGCCGCAAGAGCACCGTGGGCACCCTCACCGAGGTGCACCACTTCCTGCGCCTGCTC